>JAFEDN010000135.1 GCA_018241585.1 Pseudomonadota bacterium
AATTATATCAGTCCGATGCAATTTGAAAAATTAAATGAAAACCTCTTTAAAAATGTGTCTAATTTTACTTGACCAGAACACAATCTACGGAACACTCTAATAATGAATTCTTTGATGAGACGTTGTGATAACATAATCCGTGGCACGACAGGACTGATGATTTTTTTCTTTGGACAGAGAGGTTGTCAGGAGTTTTGTTGTGCCACTCATTCTGAATTATCACCAAGATTACATCTCAATTGGAAAATTCTTTCATCTATTTCTCTTAGTCTTTGATTGTGTTCACTAAACATACCATATTTGGTTGATGTGTAATCAACACAATGCCTGTCTCTAAGATATTCAAGTTCATACAATTCTGCTGTTCTATCTGCATTATAGTTTTTATATCTATAATTGCTTGAGGAATTATTATTTTTTTCCTCATGATCATAATCTATGATAAGCTCGCATAATACTATTGGCAAACTAGTACCCGTCATTATTACATTAAGTTTTTTTTGCTTTTCAGTGGTTTCATTATTAAATGATAGTAGGAATGAAAAAATTTTGTACAATATGGTACCAAATTGACTACATGATGTTTTATTAGCCTTACGCATTTACTTCCCCTTTGATTTTTTTACTCAACACTGCAATTTGGTTCTAGGTGTCTTTTATACAAAGCTCTCAAACTTGGAAATATTGATTCTTGTGCTTAACGTTATAAAAAAGACACTATCCAGAGAGACAGCCAGTAAATTGAAAAGCCGATTGTACTCCTAAAAGGAAAATTATATAATGAAAACCTAGCTGTTTGAAGATAAGTTTGTTAACTTCAAATAAGAGACTGTTTTACAAGGAAAATGTTTTTTTGTAAGGAGTCCTACGATGAGCAAATATCGAATCGAGAAGCTAACTGGTTCAGATTTTTTTAAGAAACAAGATTGTGGTCCTGCGATGTGTAATCCACGGGAACAATGTGTGCCGGATGTGTCCTGTCAACCTAATGGAATGTGTAATCCAAATACCACATGCCGTCCCCATACAGGGTATCCTGAGAATGAAGAAACTCCCTCACCGACACCTTCGCCATAATTCTTAAATTAAAATGTCATATTATAAATTTAATCAAGATGTTTATGTAGTTAAAGGAGCGGTTACTCATTGTATCTACGATCTTTTTCATGGCTTTCTGTACAGTATTAATCAAGAAACATATGATTTAATATATAGTCTTATAAACGAAGAAGATTTTTATCGATCATTAGATGAAGAAAGATTGGCATTAGTCAACTATCTTACAGAAATGAAAATACTTGTAGAATCGGTCATTAAAACTGAGATGGTTGATATTTTATCTTTACGTCAAAAACCCTCTCTTCAGTTTTCTTGGATAGAGGTCACCCGCAAATGTAATTTAGCCTGTACTTTTTGCTATGAAGAATCAAGTCCCTACTGCACCGAACGGATGAGTTTGAATGATTTCTACAGTGTATGCGAACAACTTAAAGAAGTAGGAATTAAAAGAATTCAGTTTATTGGCGGAGAGCCAATGGTTATAAAAGATGACTTAAAAAAAATGATTTTGCATTGTCGAGATGATTTTGAATTTATTGAAGTATATTCGAATGGAATTTTGATAAACGACGAATGGGCCAAATTTTTTAAAACCTATAATATTGCCGTAGCACTTTCTATTCATTCCTATATCCCAGAAGAACATGATTGCCTTACTACAGTTAAAGGCTCACATAAACGAGTATTACGTGGGTTAAACTTTTTAAAGAAACATCAAGTACAATACCGTATAGGAACTGTGCGAAATACTGCATGTAATATAGGAGTTAAATCAAAAAATGACGATTATGAGCTACATCCCGTAGAACCAAAAGTTGTGGGCAGGGCGGATTTATCTCAGTATAATTTGGAAATGTTTAAAAGAAAAGCAATTACTAAACAGAGTAAAAGTTATCCCATTAATAAATCAAGGGTCATTACGGCATTGAGTGGCCATCAATGTTTTATCAAAGATATATATATCAGCTCTAATCTAGAAGTTTTTCCTTGTGTTATGGAAAGAAGGCTTTCACATGGAAATATCAAGAAAAATAGGTTGAAAGATATTTTGAATGAAAAGATTAGGTTCCTTTCAAAGGATCACATTGAGGGCTGCCAAAATTGTGAATTTCGTTATGGATGTTTTGACTGTCGACCTGATTCAAATGGTAGAGGAACATATCAAAAACCTTGGCATTGTACTTATAATCCGCTAGAAGGAAAATGGTACGAAGTTGAGGAAGTGTTCGACAGATTAAAAACTGAATCAAAATCTATGATTAGCTCCATTCCAGTGGTTATTGAATAACCTATAAACTGCCCCTAAAATAATATAGAGATGAAATAATGTTGCATTATATATCAAAATTTTTTGATAAAATAAAAAAATTTTTTTCATCTGTTATTAGTGATAATCAAAAAAAATCAATTGAAATAAGTTCTTCTTTAATTATAAAGACCCTTAATCATATTGACCATAAAGATAAGAAAGTTTTAATTAAGACTTTGGCCGCAATTATCGGCTTAAATATCTTTAGACAAATCTTTAGAATACAAGAAACAAGATTCTATAATCTATTTATTACAGAGTCAGAAAGTAATCAACATGATTTTTCTATTTATATTTTCATGTTATGCTGTTATTTTACACTATCGCATTTTAATAGGATTTATAATAATAAAATTTCATTGTTACTGTCTAATCATTCCATTGAATATTGTTTTAGTTTTATCAATTTATATCCGGAACAAAACCCTAGCGCTCTTAATCATTCTACAATGAGAGAAGATATTATGACTTCTTCTTCAGGTGTTTTTAGCTTATCACAGTCAATTTTAGATATTTTAGATAGCATATTAGGAATTGTTATTCAATTGATGAGTATAAAAAATTACGACAATGAAAAAAATGCGACCTCCAATTTTAATATTAACAAATTAATTTTACTATATTGGATTTCTCATATCTCATTAAAAATTTATAGCAGAAATTATTTATTTGAATATGAAAATCAGGAATATAAAGCCTACACTAAAACAAAAAGTTATCTTGATGAGTTTTTTCAAAAAAATGAACTTGTTATAATGGAGAATTTAAAAGATTCTGAGGAAAAAAAACTTCACTTTTTACTGAGAAATGTTTTCAGCGATGGTTCTAACCGATTCAACTTAGCTTCTAAAATTATTTTGTATACTAACTTACTATATCCTCTGTTTTTAAGTTTTTGGCTTTCTGGAATCAAAGCCAATATGAGTTCAATTTTAACTGCTATTAAAATATTCAATGATATGACTGGATACGTCAATATTCTTAACGATAGTATTGTTAATTTTTTCCCAACTATAAGAAAAATAGCTTTAATTGAAAATGTCATACAATATCCAGTCTTGCCAATGACTAATCCTCTCTTAGACTTTGATTTATTAAAATCATTCTATATAAATGAAATTGAGTTAAGAAATGTAAATTTTTCTTATAGGGGAAATCAAATTTTAGATGATATTAACTTAAAATTTAGTTCTGGCAGTACTTCTTTTATAATCGGAAAAAATGAGTCAGGTAAAAGCACTTTATTAAAAATAATTGCTGGTTTATATAAACCAGATTCTGGACATGTACTCAATAACGGCGTAAATATATGGCAAAATAATTCATATATCATTTCTTATCGCCAAAATGTTTCCTATTGTCCTCAAAATCATCAGACATGGATATTTGATGGTTCTATAAAAGAAAATCTTTCATCTGATTTTAATGATGATGCTAAAGATGAGTTAAAATTCATAGACATTAGTAACACTTCCCTCGACGAAAAAATTGAAAGAAATAAATTTTCTGGAGGAAAAGCACAAAGATTACTATTAGCTAGGGCTATTTTAAAAAATAGTACTATGTTTATTTTTGATGAAGCAAATTCAGAATTAGATAATCATTCAAGAATGAAAGTTTTTGAAGAAATTATGGAAAAAACAAAAAATAAGACTAGAGTCATTGTCACTCATCATTTTGTTGAAATGCATTCATTTTTCAAGAAAGCTGATCAGATCATTCTACTGGAAAAAGGAAAAATTTTAAGCATAGGTAAGGATGATGATCTGAAGGCAAAATCAGGTTTCTATAACAGTTTATGGACTTAAATTACTTATTAGTTGGGAGCTTATGGTGTCTTTGAAGAAGACCATAGCGCGTGACAAAGAATTAATAGGTGGCCAAAAACTTGTATCTTGACTTCCAGCCATCCTGACAGCTTAGGATGGTTAAGGCTTAAGGACGCTTAGGCCGGTGAAAGAGAAGCCGATCAAAAACTTTGGATTTAATCCTGTACTATAGATTCTGCTCTCTTTCATCTACATTAGTTCAATTAGACCGAATGGTATCTTTGGCCTACGAGCCTGTATGTACAAGGTTGGTCATGAACTGATAATAAGATAACCGAATAAGCTTTTCAATCCAATAGGAGAACAAAATATGGTTACACACCATCTAGGAATTGATATTGCCAAGCACAAGTTTGACGTGGCTCTCTTAGTAGGAGACACATTTAAGATGAACGCTTTTGAAAACAATAGCAAGGGATTTGAGCAGCTATTGGCTTGGTTAAAAACCGAAAGCAACGTCAGTTCATGCCATGCTTGCCTGGAATCGACAGGCCAATATGGTGACGCTTTAGCTGAGTTTTTGTTTGACCATCACATCACAGTCAGTGTGGTTAATCCGGCTCAAATTAAGGGATTTGCGATCAGCTTGTTGTCACGTAATAAGACAGATAAAACCGATGCTCAATTAATCGCTAAATTTTGCAAGGCAACCAATCCTTATCATTGGCATCCAGAAACTACCTTGATTAAGGAATTAAAAGCTTTGGTAAGAAGAGTCAATGACTTAAAAGCCATTGTGCAACAAGAGAAAAGCCGTTTGGAATTTGCCGGAGAGACGGTAAAAAAATCAATTGAAACGATCATTTCATGCCTGGAGTCTGAAATGAAATCACTTGAAAAGCAATTGGCTCATTGTATTGAGACCGATACTGATCTTAAAGAAAAATACCGGGCTCTCAAGTCTATACCGGGCATTAGCGACCGTACTATTTCCAGAATATTATCACTCTGTGCCGATATTGAGAAGTTCAATAGTGCGAAGCAACTCGCCGCTTATGCAGGATTGAATGCACACCATCATCAATCAGGTAGTACGGTCAAAGAAAAATCGCGATTATCTAAAATGGGGCATGTAGAATTTAGACAAG
>JAFEDN010000136.1 GCA_018241585.1 Pseudomonadota bacterium
CTTTTGATCCTCAGCAGAATATTTGTGCTTCATTACAATCGATCAAAGAACCGCCTAGAGTAGCCATTTTGCGGGAACAAGGTGTCAATGGTCATATGGAAATGGCGGCGGCTTTTGCCCGTGCCGGATTTGTGTGTATAGACGTGCACATGACTGATTTGTTTTCCGGAGCAGTGCAATTAAAAGACTTTAAAGGAATTGCTGCCGGCGGAGGGTTTACTTACGGAGATGTTTTAGGCGCGGGTCGAGGTTGGGCTCAATCTATTTTGCACGATTCTACCCTCAAACAAGCTTTTAAAGAGTTTTTTAATCGAGCAGATACTTTTACTTTTGGGGCTTGTAATGGCTGTCAGATGTTGGCTGATTTGAAAGCATTAATTCCAGGTGCTGATCATTGGCCGATTTTTAAACCCAATTTTTCCGAGCAATTTGAAGCTCGATTGGTAATGGTTGAAATATTAGAATCGCCGTCGATATTCTTAAAAGGAATGGCCGGCAGTTGTTTGCCGGTAGTGGTTGCCCACGGTGAAGGCAGAGCGGAATTTTTAAATCATGATTTAGCTACGGTTCAACAAAAGAATTTAATCACTTTGCGTTATGTCAACAATCACTTGCAGCCTACTGAAGATTATCCCGCTAATCCCAACGGTAGCCCCAAAGGAATTACTGGGTTGACTTCGGAAGATGGCCGAGTTTTAATTGTCATGCCTCATCCAGAAAGGGTATTTAGGAAAGAACAATATTCCTGGCACCCTGATGATTTAGGAGCTGACGGCCCATGGCTTAGATTATTTCGAAATGCTAGAATTTTTTGTTCGTAAATTTAGCTTTAGTTGTATAGAAGAATAGGAGAAGTATAGTAATGAAGAACGTGTTATATACAATGTTATTGATCGGCAGTCGCGTTCTAGGAATGAACGCTCCACCAGCACATCCCTAACCTTAATAGTCCCCGGCAATAGCAGCTTTCTGTTGCCGGGCCTGCAACAATGTCAGAACTGATCATTAGCCACTTAAAAAAGGCTATTTTAACACTCGAAGAAGCGCTTAATGCCAGTCTTAAAAAACCAGAAGATAAGCTGTATCGTGATGCAACTATACAGAGATTTGAATATACTTATGAACTTTCATGTAAGATGCTCAGGCGGTATTTGAGCCATTTCAGTGATTCGCCAGAAAATATAAAAGTTATGACTTTTCCTGAGTTAATTCGTGCAGCATGGAAGCAAAAATTGTTAAAATCTAGTTGGAATATCTGGTATAGCTTTCGCGATGCTCGTAATAAAAGCAACCACGCTTATGAGGAAAATCTTGCCAAGCAGGTTTACGTTAAAATCCCAAAATTTTTGGAAGAAGCGTCGTATCTTTACGATCAGATGGAAAAAAAACTACAATAAATCATGTTAGATATTACTCAAAAACAACTTACTATTGTGCAAGAAATTCTGAAAACACGTGTTCCTAATCGAACCGTTTTAGCATTTGGCTCTCGTGCTAAGGGTACTGCTACCGAAACTTCCGATCTTGATTTAGTTATTTTAGGTGACGAACCCCTGTCCTCCGAACAGCGTTCGGGATTAAAGTATGATTTTGACGAATCTCTTTTGCCATTTACAGTGGATATTGCCGAATGGGCCAGTATTAGTCCTGAATTTTGCAAAGTAATTACCAAAAAAACGATTACAGTTCAGAACTCAGATTAATAAAAGAATATTATTGTTCAGTCGCATTGGATATTTTTTTAGGTGTGCCTAATAGAAAGCCTAACGGTTGTAGAGGCTTAATTTCGTCAAAAATAACTTTTAAAATAGCTAAAACTGGTATTGCTAGGATAATTCCCATTAAACCAAAAAATTTACCGCTTAAAAATAAAACCAGTAATACAGCAAATGCATTGAGACTTACTTGTTTGCCGACAACATAAGGAGTGATAAAATTACCTTCCAAAAATTGCACCGCCCAGAAAACTAACAGTACTCCGAAAGCCCGCCAGAAAGAATTAGTGGTGGCAAAGGTAAATAAAGTAGGCAAAATCGCCCCAATGGTAATGCCGATATATGGGATAATTAACAAGATGCTGCCCAATATCCCAAAAAAGAGCGCATGTTTGATCTGTAGCGCCCATAATCCTATCGAATTAAGAATTGCCACAATGATTAGTACTGAAATAAAGCCAATCAAATATCTTCTAACGACGTGTTGAATTTTTTGTAAGATATTAGCGAGATGAACATGATGCGGTTTTTTTATTATTTTGAAAAGAAATTCCTTGAGAAAAATTCGATAATATAAGAAGAAAAAAACTCCAATTAAAAAAAGAAGGAAATGGGTAAGTAGATTGACAGTAAACGATAAAGTGTTTTGTAAAACCGAAACGCCACTTTTTATCAAATCATTAGAAATGTCTTTGATATAATTTAGATGATCAAACTTCTGTAGTTTATTGATAGCGGCATTCACGCCTTCTGTTATGCTGGATATATCCGTATCAATATCTTTAAATTGCAAGACAATAAAAAGAACTAATACAGCAAGCACTAGCAGCATAATCAACATCGATATCAGGGTACTGAGTATTTTTGGAAATTTAAATCTCTCGAAAAAATTACAAATCGGCTTTAAAAGAATGGAAATGATCAGCGCACATAGCAAGGGCATAAAAATTGATTGCAGCACAATCAAAATGTAAAAAGTCAGTGTTAAGCCGCCTAAAATAATAACGTAGCGAACTGAACAAGGAAAACCCCTTAATTTTTTTTCCATTGAACTGATCATTTTTAAGTGATTTCTGTTTCTTTTTCTTCAATCGCAACAATAGATTTATCAGTGAACAGATATTCTTTCATTTCTTTGCTAAAGCGGGGGTCTTTTCGGCGTATCCATTCTAAAACCATGGCAGCGTGTTCTTTTTCCTCATCGCGATTGTGAATAAGAATGGCTTTTAAATCGGGGTCTTTGCATGCATCCACGCGCTGATTATACCAATCCACTGCTTCCAATTCTTCCATTAATGAAACAATAGCTCGATGTAAATCACGGGTTTCGTCAGATAATTCTTTTATCGGTTCGTGGTATCCTTCATTTGACATAACAAAATTACTCCTTTTTTGGACCTAGTTAGCTAAATTATAAACGGAAATAAGTGCCAATCGCAACTGTCTTATTGTAAGGTAAAGAATAAAATTGAATATCGGGCACGGCATTGCGCAACATAAACGAAAAAAGATATTTTTGCCATCCCCAAAGCGAATCTATGCGATTTTTAGTGATTTCTATAGCGATAATTTCGACAAAAAACGCCATATTTTTGACGTCAATTTGAAAAGGCAGGGTCATGGTTTTGGTCATGACTTCCAGTATGTTCGGTAAATGAACATCCTCAGCAAAACCGTAGTGAATATTCAGCAGATAAAATCCTTCTGCTTTTTGCAGTATTTCAAATTTTTCTGAAAGTGGAGTAAAAGGTTTATTTTCAATTAAAACACTGACGAAAACCACGGTTTTGGTCAAAATGCGGTTTATTTTCAAGTGATGTAACAAACTGCCGCCCATTTCATCATAGGGATCAGTGATAAATAAAGTGGTGCCGGGTAACCGGGGGATGGTTTTAGCATTCAGGTCGGCAATAATCGTCGAATCGGATAGCGCTTCTTGATAATTTAATCGGCGCAGTTGTTTAAATCCTTTACGCCAAGTATACATAATGATGATCCCTGCGGCGGTAATGATTAATGGTATCCAGCCACCCGTTAGAAATTTAAAGGAATTGCCCAACAAGTTAGCAATATCAATAATTAAAAACAGTACGAAAGAACACATCCCTAAAAAATGCCAACGCCAAACGGTATAGGCGACCTGAGCCACTAAAATAGTAGTGATAATCATGTACAGGTTAACCGCGATGCCATAAGCATTACCTAAATTTTCAGAGGACTTAAACATGATCACTAATCCGCAGGTTCCTGCTACTAGAAATAAATTAATTAGTGGAACATAAATTTGGCCTTTTTCGATAATCGAAGTTTGGATGATTTTGAAACGAGGAATTAGGTTTAACAGAGTAGCTTGCTTGATAATAGAGAAAACCGCAGAAATAATCGCTTGTGAAGCAATGATGGTGGATAAAGTAGCTAAGACAATCAGCACTGGTAAAAACCATTGCGGCGAAAGACTGTAAAAAGGATTAGTAATTGCCGAAGGATGTGCCAGTAAATTGGCGCCTTGGCCGAAATAATTCAACAATAATCCTGGCAAAGCCACGGTGAACCAGGCTAATCGTATAGAGTTTTTATTAAAGTGACCAATGTCTGCATACAAAGCTTCACCGCCGGTCACACATAAAAATACCCCTCCTAACGCTATTAAGGCCATCATTTTTTCTTGAACGAAAAAGTGATAAGCATAATAGGGGTTAATGGCAGCTAATATTCCAGGGTTATGAACAATTTGTAGCAATCCTAAAATGCCAATAGTAGCGAACCAAATCAAAATAATAGGTGCGAATAAATTTCCGATCTTGCCTGTTCCGATTCGTTGCAGCCAAAATAACAACAACAAAATCACCAGAGTGACCGGGATGATTAATTTGGAAAATTCCAATGAAATCGATTCCAAGCCTTCTACTGCGCTTAGTACCGAAATAGCGGGCGTGATCATGCCATCGCCGATGATCAGACCAATGCCCACAATAGTAATAAACACCAGAAGCTTTCCTTCGGTTTTTAGACTTTGTTTGAGCAATGAGGATAACGCCAAAATACCACCTTCACCGTCATTATCAGCCCGTAAAATAATTAAAAGATATTTACAGCAGATAATCAGGACCAAGTACCAGAAGACTAAAGATAAGACTCCATAAATATTGGATGCATTCGCGGGTAGATGAAGTAAAGCCTGCCGTAAAGAATACAGCGGGCTGGTTCCGATATCACCATAGACTACGCCTAAAGCACCAAAAGACAGGGCAAAAAGGCGGCGCCAGTCTATTGAAGTATCTTCCATTAGTCTCTCGAGTCTTTGTAGAAAAATTTGCCACAATATTACCAATTCTCTGGTTTAAGCTCAAGAGATGCTTATAAATTGAGCAATAAAATGTAAATGGACTACAGCCGTTCGCGGTCGCCGCGGAATCACGAACCTAACAAGTACGATGCTCTTACAGCAGTTCCCGCTGAAGCAAAAATTAGCTATAAACTCATGAAATATTGAAAAAC
>JAFEDN010000137.1 GCA_018241585.1 Pseudomonadota bacterium
AGCTATTATTAGTTTGTCATCGGGTGCGGTATTAGACGTTGCGATAGGGAAGTATGCTAAAAGCGAACACGAATTATTAAGGGAGATGCTGAATGGATTAACTGAGGGAGATAGATTATTAGGGGATAGATATTTTTGTAGTTATTTATTATTGGCAAGATTGAAAAAATTAAATATTGATGCGGTATTTAAGATGCATGCCAATAGGAAGATTGATTTTAGAAAAGGTCAAAACCTAGGTTCAAAAGACCATATAGTGACTTGGAACAAGACTCAGAGACCCAAATGGATGGATCAAGCAACCTAGGAAGCATTACCTGATATGCTATATATGCGAGAAATTAAGAAAGGGAGAAATATTATTGTAACGACATTGCTAGACGCTAAAAAGTACTCGAAGAATGAGCTATTTGAACCATGGGCAGCGGTGGCAAATAGAATTAGATCTGAGATCAATAAAGGAAGTGATGGGAATGGATATATTAAAGTGTAAAACGCCAGAAATGGTTCGAAAAGAGATAGGGATGTATATATTGGTTTATAATTTAATTCGTTTAGTATGGTTGGAATGTGCATTGATACATAAGATGAAACCAAGGAATATAAGTTTTATAGCAGCGATGCGAGGCATATTGTCATTTTATAGTGTTATGAGGATAAAGAAAGAAAAAAAGGTACGTCAAATTTTATATCAGCAGTTATTAATGGTGATGGCGCAACATCCGACAGGGAATAGACCTGGTCGAGTTGAACCCAGGGCGGTTAAGCGACGACCAAAGAGATATAAATTGTTATTAAAGCCTCGAAAAATTGTTCGGCAACGATTAATGACTAGGCGTTAAGTAAGGGCCATTGATACATGACATAATTACCTGATTCTCCAAAACTTTTAACAAGTTATCGGAAATATGTTTATGCCTTAACCTCTGTTTCGGTTCTTCAACGACTTCTAAAATACGTTCCTTCATCTACAAATTAGCCTCCATATATTTATGAGTAGATATTTTTATAACCTAACCATAGAAAAATTACCGTCAGTTCAATTCCAGATTGCAGAAAGTGCATAGTGGTTGTGTGTCTAGACTAACTTTTTTATTCTTAAACGAACAGCATTTTCTTTAGCAGAATTAGCGATACTAATTTATCTATATATGATATCAATAATTCTAACTACAACTCTATTGTGGTCATCATGGATTTTCTGACTCGGTACGGAGGCACTTTTTCTGATCTCCTGAGTTTTTAGAAACCATCATTTGCATTAATAGGGGGCATTATTTAAAGAGAATGTGTGCGGATGCAAAATGCATGAATGTAATTGATGAATACCCTCGAACTATTCAAATTCGTCCCATTTATCAAACCAAAAAATTACCATTCATAGTGTGAGCTTATCGTTGTGCTTATGATTATTGTTTTCTAGGTGTTCATATCATAATTAGTTAGAAATTTCCTTAGCTTAATGAATACATAATATATATTTATTGCATATTTGATGACATTTTATGTAAGAAAATCAAAAAATAATAAAGACAGGTACAGATAATGAAGAAATATGTCAAACCAAAATTAAAATGTCCCCATTCCTGCCAATTTTAAAATGTCCCCTTTTCCTCAAATAAAGATAACATTCCCCGGGGGTGCGGGGGGATGGGTCCCCCGCCAGTCCTGAGGCACAAAATGATTCACACATCTCCCGGATTTTTTTATTTCGTTAGCTCAACAGATTGCCTCTGCTTACCCAGGTTGACCCACCCCGGATTAAATAAACTCCATGGCGTCCTGGCCTTGTTTTTACGGCTACGGTGACTGATTTTTTGTGAGTCATAACCTGTCTTTTCTCTGGTTTTTTTGATCGGTCGCGCCTCAAGCCGATGCGCTGGCAGCCGCTCATTCTTTCTCCATAACGTCACCCCACCTCCTAAGTGCTCACGTACCACCACGGTTTGCTTTGGTCTCACTTTCAAGGGTCGTGTTTCTTCAATTTGATAACACTGATTTAAAAAACGAACCGTCCAGTCTGCTTGCACTACCCGGGTATAATCCCAGCAAAAAATTTGTGCCAAATCCCCATAATCACTGGCTGACCGATGCGCATCCACACGGCTCGCCGGCTCTTTGGCAAACTGGCGATTCAACTCATCTATAAAACTATCGCTCAGTAGCTGATTGGCTTCAGCCACTGTTTTAATTCCTCGTAATTTAAGCTCTTTCACAAAGCGGTCTTGATACACTCCGTGGCTGCGCTCCACTCGACCCTTCGCTTGCGGCGAATAGGCTTTGATAATCGTCATTCCTAGCTTTTCACACGCTCGGCTAAAATGCGTAAATCCAGCACTTTCTTCAAGCGCTTCCTCTATATACTCGCCTCGCTTCGGAGACACATACACTGTCTTTAAATCCACATAAATCTCGTGGGGAACTCCGTAGCGTTCGATCCATCGTTTCAGCAGCAGCAGGCTCGCTTCTGTTGTTTCCTGTTCCGCCACCAGCGATAGCGTCGTTCCCGTCGCATCATCCACTAAATTCATCAAACAATGCGTGGGTTGATCGACACCAAACCACCGATGATGGGACCCATCCAGTTGTAACAGTTCACCAAAGCAGGGGCGCCGGGCTCGTCTCTGACGATATCTAGGACGCTTAGTGCGCCAGTCAAGCTGGCAAGAGATAAAGGGTGAAAGTCCCTACGGAGAAAGGTGCAGCGAACCACTCCGGCCTTGAGTCATGCACAAACTACCGTAAGGTATATGTGAAGCGTTGACAAAGGAAATGCAGGTGAGGTATTGAGCCGCGAAATAAAGGTAAGCAAGGAGAAGCCGACGTTGTTAAGCGAAACGGAAGGCAATAGTATTTACAACGATAAGCGAGTTGTAAATAATCTCCCGCGGTCGTAGACCCTAAACATGCATATAAGTTTCTTGCTCAGAAACTGGGAGGTCCTATTAACATCTGCACCGCACAGCAGATCGGTAGGGGAAGGAGATAATCTGTAAGCCCTACATGCACGTTAATAGGAAGTCGGACAAAGGTGTAGTACCGAGGAAACTTTTGAACGATGGGATAAAAAAAATCTCGGAGGAAAAAGTGGAGGGAAGACCTTTGACTGAGGGGAACACTGAACAATCTGCTACATGCCGAACACAGGGTCGGGTTAATGTATCGTCAGGATTGGAGGGTGTACGTAAGCGTGCGCGGTTAGACAAAGACCTAAAATTCACTGCACTGCTACACCATGTCACTTTATTTCAATTGATGGAAAGCTATTCGGCACTAAAGCCAAATGCAAAGCCAGGAGTTGATGAAATGACTTGGAAAGAATATGGTAAAGCATTAGCTAACAACTTACAGAATCTCTATAAGAGAATACATACAGGCTGTTACAGAGCTTTGCCATCGAAGCGCTGCTACATTCCAAAAGCAGATGGTAAGCAAAGGGCATTAGGAGTTGCATCATTAGAAGACAAAATAGTGCAGCATGCAATTGCCACTGTACTAAACGCCATATATGAAACCGATTTTATGGGTTTCTCGTATGGTTTTCGTCCGAAGAGAAGTGCACACGATGCCTTAGATGCCGTGGCGATGGGGATGAAAATAAAAAGAGTGAATTGGGTGCTTGATGCAGATATTCAAGGATATTTTGACAATATCAATCATGAATGGCTGCAAAGATTTCTGCGATATCGGATTGCTGACAAACGCATATTACGGTTAATTACGAAATGGTTAAAAGCCGGGGTTTTAGAGGGAGATAAATGGGAAGCAACGACAAAAGGCTGTCCACAAGGGTCAGTGATTAGTCCGTTACTTTCAAACATCTACTTGCACTACGTGCTGGATTTATGGGTCGAGGCCTATAGAAAACGGGAAGCCAAAGGCGATGTTCTCATAGTGAGATTTGCTGATGACTTCATACTTGGGTTTGAACATCATTGGGAAGCCAAAAAGTTTCTAACTCAACTAAAGGAACGATTTAATAAATTCGGATTGCAGTTACATGAACAGAAAACCAAATTAATCCAATTTGGTCGATTTGCTGTGAAACACTGCAAAGCGCGTGCAGATAAGAAACCTGGAACCTTCGAATTTTTAGGTTTTGTCCATATCTGTTCAGAGACACGGATAAAACATAATTTCGTGGTTAAACGCCAAACTAGTAAGAAACGGATGCGCAAAACGCTGCAAGCGATAAAGTCGGAATTAATGAAACGTCGACACGCGCCGGTGGTACAGACAGGAAATTGGTTGAAGAAAGTAGTGCAAGGATATTTCAATTATTTTGCTGTGCCCGGAAACTTGGGAATCCTTAATGGCTTCAGAAGGGAAGTTTGTCGGTACTGGTTACATTCTCTGCGTCGACGAAGTCAGCGCAGTAGAATGATCTGGGGCAAACTTGCTAAATTGGTAAATATATTTATACCATCAGTGAAGCGAATACACGGATATCCACACGAACGCTTTAACGTCAGATACGCTCAGTAAGAGCCGTATGCGGTAACTCCGCACGTACGGATCTGTGCAGGGGGCATCAAGCGATTGATGTCCCTACTGCGACCGCTTCTTTTCCCATAATCCTTCGGCTATCAGCCATAAGCGCAGCGTTTCATCGGACAGCCCATAACCTTCACTCGCCAGCTTTTCGCAGGCTAGCACTGGGCCAAATCCTTCATACCGGCTCCGGTACCGCTCTAGCACCGCTTCTTTGTATCTCTCGCTGTACGCCCTATGCGAAGCCTTTCCGCAGTTCCCATGAATAAGGCCCCCATCCCCTTGTGCACAGTAACGTTTATACAATCTCTTCACCTGACGGTAGCTTATTTTCAGCTTCTTCGAAGCTTCTACAAGACTCAATTTTTCCTCCTTTACTCCACTGAGAATCGCCTGTCTTAACCGTTCTTTTTGACTCATCGCTAATCTCCCCTCTGACATATCGCAACTCCTTATTTTTAGGGAGCTGCTAGTTTAACAAGGGGACATTTTAATTTTGGTAACTAGGGGACATTATCATTTTGGTACGACATTCTTCGATCATTTTATAGAAAAATAATTGACAAATTCTTATAATGTCTACAAACAATTCACTTAAGGAGAAGTCATTGGCGATGTATATGTTGATGCCCAAGATTCCGGGTTCTACGACGGCTAAAGGAGATGAACAGTGGATTTCTC
>JAFEDN010000138.1 GCA_018241585.1 Pseudomonadota bacterium
CTGTCGTGGTCTTCGAGGCAACAGGTGGATATGAGCGACCTTTAAAGACCAGTCTGAAGACGAGAGAGTATTCATACGCTATCTTACATCCCAATAAAGTACGTGCTTTAGCAAAAGCTAAAGGATTATTAGCTAAAACAGATAAAATAGATGCTGAATTAATGAAAGTAGAAAATGCTAATGATTCTGAAGAAAACCAATTACTCAAGGAATTGTTGAAACGTCGAGAAGAACTTATGGATGAGAAACATAGGGAAAATAATCGTCTTGATAAGGAGTATTTACCGGGCATTATTCGCTCCATTAAGAAGCATATACGCTGGCTTGATCATGAAATTAATGAAATCGAAAATATTGCTTGACAAGGAATACGGATGCTTCTACTTTGCGTTGACAATCCTGGTGACTCCCTTCCCATTTACCAATGTCTAAGCGCTCACTCCTGGACACCAACGTCGTTCGTAGCACTGCCTAAAAAATAGGAGTCAATAAGGTAATTGTCTCAAGATTTGCCCCCCCTACCTTTCCCATTCTTCCGCGCCATCATCTACGGTAACATGAGAATTAGCCCAGTGATTAACGCGCCATCGCGAATAAGGCGCGGCTTACGTCATCCTTGGAGTAAGTTCTATTGACACAAAAAAGCCTAGAATCTAAATGAAGTAATATCAGGACTTAAACTTAAACCTTTAGGTAATCCGAAGGCAAATTGTCCTACCACTACAGGACCTCTAATAGCCGCATCAAAAGCACGCAACTCAAAACTGATATCTAGTCTTTTGTGTGTATAAGATTGATCGTGAGCGTTATTAAAATCTGCTTCAAGGGTTAGCTTTGCTTCAGCGGAATTTTCTTCGCATAACACCGCCACCGGCACCGACAACTTACCTTCTACCACTTGAGGTTGATTGACTCGCTGTAAAGGTTGCCATAATAATTGCGGTAACCATAAAGCAGAATTGTCTTTTGCCGGTGAAAGATTGACTTCAGCAATCCTTTCCGATTGGCTGCTGCTGAGTTTATTATCTTGGTCGCGCAGTAATTCATTCAGTAATGTTTTATTTTCTGGCTGATTACCTGAAAGAGAGCGCGCTCTTGACAAGGTAGGCGGATTTTCTTGCATAAATTTCAGCAAGTGATAATTACAAGATAAACGAAGCTCTCCTGATTTCAAACGTTGCTCCAGCGCTTCTGGTTTTAAAGCAGCTGCGAATTGTTTAATGTCTTTGACACTTGGGACGTAAGATTGATAGCCCCATTCTCGTCTACACCACATTTTCATTCCTGTAAAACCTAGCACTAAAGAATATAAAGTAACATTGAATAGCTGCGAATTGGGATAAGCATCATTATTTGTGATATTGAATAACCGTGCTTTACTCAGTAAAGTCAGAGCTATCTTAAACAAAAAGACCAGGCTCACGGAGTTCTGGTAAAAAAACTGCTTAAATAGAGATAGCGGGATTAGTCTATAAGTAGAAGGAAGGTACCGAGGTAATAGGTAAAAACCACCAATATGCGCGGGCCCAACTGTTAAAAGGCCACCTATTAAGAGATTAATTCCAAAAGCCAGTCGATTCTTTATGAAAAAGTCGACTGCTCCATATAGTATAATAAATACAGATAAGATGTTAGCTGTTTTTATTATTAAAGTCATCTTACGTTTTTTTTGCTGATGCTGTTGTAATAATAAATCATTAGGTAATGATAACTGTGGTAGCAAATATAAGAAAGATTGAGCATTTAGTAATAGAGCATCGGTTAATCGTTTACATTGTTGCATTTTATCCAGTTGATGATAGTACTGCGCCTTTAAAATAAAATGTGATAAACCACCGCATAAACCAGCACCTATTAACAATAAGTAATGTGGAATCGTTAATTCTGGACTGGCGAAAGGCACTAACAAATAGGTAGCTGCTGTCACCGCCTTGTCATAATAACGGCGTGGTAAATATCGTCCTATATAAATACCCAGCGGATAAGCAAAAACGTAATTGCCAATACTAGCCATCCATAATGCAGCATAATTTCTTAAAACTGATTGATTGGTATCAGTTGTTAATGTTGGTATAACTAGTAAGGAAAGACCGCTACATGTCGCACCACCTAACGAGATCAATATGGCGGTAGACAAACGAGGTAGAATCAATTGTTTTATCATCAACTCATTGCTTTGGATTTTCCTATCAGAAGGGAATCGCTGGAATAGTTTGGTGGCAATGAGTGTAGTGAACTCTTCTAAATTGTAGCCTGTCCAAAAAGAGGCGGTGGTCGCACTAAAACAAAAATAAGAATTAATGGACTTGAAGGATAACATTATAAAACCAACTAGGAATTCAACAACAACAAACTCATTGCGGTGATTTTCAATCCAGCGGCGAATACCACCTAGTCGCCAGGGTTTAATACTGATACGAAATAAATACCCGGTTGCTAAACCTGATAGTACGGTGTAGGGCAATAAATTAGAGGTGATCGACTCTTCCAAGACAGTTTGCAAAAATAAGGTTAATGATTGTGCAAACCAAGCCGTAGGAATTAGATTGTGTGCAACGTTAAGACAGGATGATAACCGATGTCGCCATCCCGCTCGGGGCGCGGGTGAGATCGCAGCAACGTCACTTATTTCTACTGCCGGTATTGTTTTATCGTCACTATCAGCCGATGCAAATTTCTCTTCTTTCTCTATAGGAGAGGATTTTAGTTCGATCAGTACCACAGCAGTACTGCTTGCGGGCCCAGATAGAGTTTCATCGAATTTTTCCTCTCGTATGCTGATTGGGCTTTTTTCTTCATGAATACTCGGTGATTGGGGTGGCGTAACGGCTTTTTCAGAAGGCGGGTACTGAGTCTTTGATCGTGCAGCGATTCTTGCAGACTCAAACAATATACCCGCGATAAACAGGATAAAAGCGTATAAGGCACGGTGCGCTACAGAAGAAGAATTTTCTTTTGAATCGCTTACTTCTAGCTCAACTGTTAATACCGTTCCAATTAATCCAGTGATCAACGATAAACCGTACAAACTTCCTTTTGTTTTCATGAACACTTCCTTTGTTTTGTTTGTATTCAATCCTTTTCTTTCTCATCGGGCGAGGACTTCGTTATTAAGCATAATCATTGGTATTTTGTCAACTTCAATACAATGCCCAAAAATCAACCTTGTCTGGTATTACCTGATTTATTCATCTTGTTCGTAAAAAGTAGAGCGGATTCCCAAAAAAAAGAGTTATTATTTTGTAAGTTTTTACGAAAAGCTTGAAAAATCTTGCAAAATTAAAAGGAATTTTTAAGAAGACCACAGTTAAGCTTAACGCTATTTTGGACAAGAATCATGCGTTTTATCAATTAGCCAATCGGCTAAATTGGGATTATTTGATTCAAGAACTCGGAGGTTTTTAAAAATCTCGCTACCTTTCGCTCAGGATTTTTTTTATTTCCTCATCCTTGCATAAAAGAATTATCCAAACCAATCCAATAAAATTATTTTTATTTTTAAAAAAATTCATGAAAATGATACAACACATTATTCCGCTTTCAATGAGAATCATAGGGAAAACAGGAGAATTTTTATGGCTTGACTCACAATCACTTTAGCAGATACGCAACTTGAAAAAATTAAAATGCTGGCAGAACAGAGATCAATGATTTTATCTCATTACAGCATTCATTTAATTGACTTAGGTTTGCGCGTGGAAGACGCCAGTAGATAATCCAAAGCTTTAACGGAAGATGCGTTAACCTCATCATCTCACATTCCGCTACCTAACAAGCAATGGCAAAAGCTATTAACTTGGTTGCTAGAATCACGCTACTTGATGCGATACCTAATCATGCGCAGTTCTCAAGAATCGATCGAGCAACGCAATGCCTTTACGGTAGAAGCCAAGCAAAAAGCTTCCACTCGCATAGAAAAATTTATTCAGGATACTGGACAATAATATTTTTGGGTAAACGCTCTTAAAGGATCACCAATCGCGGCGCAACACCCATCAGCTCCAAGAATGGCGTTGCGGCTTGAGCGGTGATCATGCGGATAAAATAGGCAATCTCACCGCTCGGTCAAATTTTTTCAGTTGCGGAACGGCTATTTTTCCGCGATAATTTCTCGCCCCGATTGAAGTTATTGTTATATCCGGAATCACGAAACAGAAGGAGCTTGCCATGAAATCATCCACAGATAACCCTTCGCCGTCTTATCTACCTCCCTTTTTACAAGACAGTTCGTTGTTTACCCATATGCCTTCGGAGCAGCTCGGTCAAGCGCCGCCAACCGTCTTGCCGAAAACCGATCAAAAAATAATCTCGCCCGTCAAACCGGTTTTAGCGCAACTGGATTCGCGAGGCAGCATTCAAATTAATATCGCCGTTCCCGCCAGCGCCCTGACCGAAGTCAAACTCTTGGGAGAAGGCGCTTACGGTTCCGTCTACGAAGGACTGTGGAATGATCAGGCCGTCGCCATCAAGCGGTTGAAAGCCCAGCATCTCACCCCAAAAGCCGTTGAAGAACTCCGCCAGGAAGCCCAGATCATGTTCCAGTTAGGAGTAGAATCCAAATACATCGTGCCGCTGAAAAAGATTTGTCTGGAAGCCCCCCATTACTCGCTGGTGATGGAACTGATGCCGAAAGGTTCATTGTATCAGTTATTGCATAACGGTCAGGATTTACCGTGGGCGATTCGTTTTCAGATTGCCATGGACACGGCCTGGGGATTGAAAGATTTACACGCCTATTCCATTCTGCACCGGGATTTAAAAAGCTTGAATATCCTGCTGGACGACCGTCTGCGGGCCAAGCTGGCGGATTTTGGATTAGCGAAAGTGAAACAGGAAACCAGCAGTCAATCGACCATCGCCATAGGGACGGTGTTATGGATGGCTCCAGAATTATTCAAGCGTAAAGCGGAAGTGACGGCGGCAGCGGATATTTGGAGTTTGGGGATGGTGTTGTGGGAATTGGTCACCCGTGAGATTCCGTTTAAAGACGCGCAAAATCAGTTACAGGCGATGGGGTGGATTAAAGACGGCGAAAAAGAAGAAATTCCGGGCGATTGTCCGC
>JAFEDN010000139.1 GCA_018241585.1 Pseudomonadota bacterium
CAGCCCCCAATCTCGAGCCATTCATTGCCAATCCATAGCATCGAGTGAACCCAGTTCATGCTCTCGACTTGCAGGATTGTGCTACAGTCCGCGGAGGCTGTGGACAACCGTGGATAACATCCCTGTTACCCACCGTTGCCCACAACCTCTCGCGACTTAACGCTCAACGGTGGATAACTCGCTACCCTCCGCCATCCTGGCGAAGGGCTTAATGCGAGTTACCCACCGCTTCGCTTTATCACAAGCATTTTTTAGATATTTCTATACTCAAATCACTAGGATTTTATACCCATATCGGGTACTCTGACAGCAGTTACTATTGTACAAACACAACGCATGATCTGATTCCGAATATTTAGAATTTCAGACTCATGTTTACATTAGAATATACTGGTTGAGCTTAAAGACATTATTGAATGCTCTGGAACCCAAAAAGGCGGACGCTGTTTACGATGCGCTAGTCTTTGGCGACGCGCCTTCCATAAACCCGCTGATTTTAGCCATAATCTCAGCGTCTCTTCATGCACCGATAACCCTTCATATTCACATAACTTCTCCGCAGCAAACCGGCAACTGTATTCGTGATAACGTTCCTGATAAGCGGATAAAACTGCCGCTTTAAAATCTGGTGTATACGCATGACTAGAAGGCTTGCTTCGGCTGCGGTGAACTAAACCGGCATCCTCTTCTTCACGGTATCGTTTCCAGATCCTTTTGCTTTGCCGATAGCTGACTTTCATCCGTTTTGGCTGCTTCCCTCAGCGTTAAATTCCCCATCTTAATCCCTTCCAGCAGCGCTTTGCGTTGCCGCTCTTTTTTGCTCATAATTAGCTTGTCTCCGATTGTTTCCACCTTTTTCTTTTGATCGAGTTAATTGGTGGCTTAAGTCTACAATGGGGGGCTTTTTTATTTCGGATTTAAGGGGACATTTTCATTTTGGAATGACATGTCCTTGTCTGTCCTGATAATTCTTATTTAGTTTCAATAGGTTACTGATTTAAAATAATAAGATACAAAGGTACTATATATTATTTTTGTTATTTATATTATAAATGTGCTATAATTAATTTAGACAGGAAATGATAATGGAAATCGTCATTACTCAATGGGCGCTTGATTCCTACTTGGAGTTAAAGCAAAGGCATGTTTTTACGGATGAAGAATATCGAACCATTATCAGGGAGGATGTGTTGAGACTAAGGGTATTCCCTAATGACCCGAAGTTTAAGCAATCAAAATTTTGGTCACCAGCTAATGACCAAAATGGCAAGATTATAACAGGAGGTTATAAGATGAAGTGGCATAACATGGGCAATGGAAATGTTCAGCTCCGTTTGACGGTCGCTATGATTAATGGAGAATGTCTTCTATGCGAAGCTTATGATAAGCAGAGCGCTACTCAAGAACTTAGAAAACTAGCAAGGTTTAAAACTTATTTGGAACTAATAAGGTCAGGCAATTACATTACGCGGGGGAAGTTAATATGACAGCACAAAAGCAATTTAATTATCGCGGTAACTTACAGGGTACTCGTGTCTCTCAGAAAGAGACGAATTTTTCGGCTAAAGAATTTGAATTATTCAAAATAGCAATTGAAATGAAAAAATCAGGCTTATCCGATGTTTTCATTGTAGCATCTGTAAAAACTGCCTTATCATTTGAGGGAGTAGCTGATCTTATAAATCTTTGGAAGAAAGCAGAGGGTCAAAAAGAACGTGAAGAAATTGTCGCCGATATTCAAGACATGATTGATGAATGCTCTCAAACAAGTAAAACTGAAGAACTTTACGTGAAATTTAATGATCTTGAAGCTATTTCCAAAGACATTAGAGCTTTTAAAGATAGTTTACTGCAGTTAGTGGTAGAACAGGGTGGTATAACTAAATTATCTGAGATAACTGGCATCCCCCAGCCCTCTTTATCTAGGTTTTTTAACTCAAATTCTATGCCGCGACGATCTACGATATTAAAAATCGCCAAGGCGTTAAATTTAGATGAACTTAAAATTAATTTATTATGGAGCAAGTAAAGATTTTCTTGTAAAAATTAATTTTAATATTAAGCCATCCCCTAATTAGATGCAAAATATACATCGATGGGTCAGTTTAATGGAAACTCTCGAAATTTTGGATGTAAAAAAATGCTCAAAAGCTTTTTAAATCGTTTTTATGACTATATTTTTGATCACATAGTTCACTATATTATGGGAATTCTTGTAAGTAGTGGTCTCTTTTTATATTTTAAAGCTCGCTTGGAAAAGTTAGTGGTGGTTCACTCGCATACCATACCAGTATAGTATATCTTCGAAATTATCAATCCGGTGGGCTAATCAAAGCACGATCATTATATTTCTTATAAAGATTAGGATAGCCTATTTGTTTAAAAATATTAACCAGAAATTCATCAATATCAGACTTTTTATCGGGCAGAATCTTTCCTGATTCTACCCACTTCTTTGACCATTCTATAGCATTAAAAAACCATTCATCGCTGTAGATTAAATCTTTACTGTTTCGTAGTTCAAATTCACGATTTGTTCCAGGGCGATAAAGAGATGGTATAGGGGGGCAATCTGAGTTTGATTGGCCACGATATGCGGGAATGATGAAATTTGGATCATTCATATCTTTAAAATCTGAAATTCAATTTCATCGCACGCAAATGCCCATGCATGCTATGGAGAAGGAGTGAAAATCTCGGTTTTATCACTTTTGATTTCTTGAAAAATACTTTTTAAGTAATCTTTAATTTTTTTATCTTTGAGTTGATTAAAATTTTCATATAAATATTTTGCTATATTCATCTCATTTTATCCAAAAAATCACAAAATTATAATAATCACCTTTCATGCTGAAGTTTTATTCGTTATTAGTTCATCTGCAATCTGCGCAACCAATATCTGTAAGTTGTGATATTCAATCAAAGACTTTGCGAGTGGTGCGGTAGTTTTACGAACTGTTTCTTCGCCGCCTTCGCCTGATGGATATATGGCATCTGCGAGAACGCATAGGGGGATTTTATTGCCGGTTTCCATTTCCCAGAGTTTTGGGTCGAGATAAGGAAGGACACCGAAGCGGGTCCAATCGTAGAAGTCTTGTTGACGGAAGGGCTTGGACAAATGGTCGGTTTTGGATTCGGCGCGGCGTGTGACGAGATACTGTTTGAAAGTGTCGATTAGAATTTTATCAGGGTAAGTGAGGTTGATAATGACAGGGCTATGCCATGGATGTCAAAATTATTTTCCGGTTTGATTTCTTCCTTAGCTGAATGGATAAGCGGTTTTCTAATCCAAGGTTCGTATTTGTAGATGGGCGGGTCCATCGGAAATTCATCTTCAAATTGATCTAACCAGAGCTTAATGTATTCTAATCTTTTAGGATCAAGAGCAGTTCTTAACAGGCCAAACTGTTCTAAAGTCATTGGATGAATGGCGGGAAGATAGCCGAGAGTTTCCGAAATATTTTTAGCGTGATTGAAAGAGAAGTATTCAGGTATTTCATCATGAGTATCAAGTATTGGTTTTTCACGCAATAAAATTAAGGCTTCAGAAATTTCTGATTTCAATATACCTAAAAAGAAGCATCTAACTTTATAGTAATGTTTTTTTACCGGAATTTATTGAGGACTACAATCGGCGCTTCAGTGTAGAGCCTAAAAATCTTGTTGATAGTCATCAACACTTATTACCTGAGGATGAACAACTGGATTTGATTTTAAGTTGCCAGGAATTACGTAAACTAAGTAAAAATTTAGAGTTAAGTTATCACAATGTGATTTATCAGATACAAAGCGAACACAAAGGTTATCGTTTAAGAAAAGCTAGTATTTTAGTGAGTGAAAATACACAGGGGATAGTGACATTATGGTATAAGGGAAAATGGTGGCCCTATACGACTATAACAAAGCAACAGCGTCGAACAGATGTACTCAACCACAAAGAAAAAGATCATCGGGTAGACGTCGTAGTTGCTACTCAACGAAACAACGCATATAAACCTGCTGCAAACCACCCTTGGAAACGGCAAGTAGCTATGATGGTTAGGAAAAACCAACAGGCTCTTTCTCCTGCTTTAGCAAGTCCCTCTTGAGTCGCCGCAGTTATCCAGAGGTTTTACAAGGCGCGGAGCCCCTTTTGAGCTCAAGCGCGTTGTAAAACCTGTGGGTAACTGCGGCGGCTAAAGGTAGTTATAAAAAAGTATTTATTGCTTGATAGGGAATACGGATGCTTCTACTTTGCGTTGACAGTCAGTAAGGTAACCTTTTTCAGCGGCTTTGGTTAATATGGCTACAGTGCCGACGACTGGCAGTTTTAACTCTATAGCCGCTTGGCGTGCACGCCAATCATCTAAAATTATAAAATTCGCCTTTACCTCTACAGCTAATACAATAGCCTAAGACTCACCTATACTAACTGTAATCTAAGAGCATCAACAGACGAATAACTACTTCCTAATAGACTGATTGAGGTATAAAAATATGTGAAAATAGCCGTTCTAGCAATCCTAATTCGCCAATTTTGCTTAGTGCAATTAGACAAGAGGAGTCTGCTATTACGATTTTAGACATCCGCCAAACGCCCTCAGTCTGCTTGCAAACCTTTATCGGAGTAAGGGATAGTAATACCTAGTTCGCGATTTCTTTCCGCAAACTCCCAATAACTCATGCCACCCAGTTCACATGCCTTACCGAGAGAAATGCGCTTATGTTCATAAAGAAAGAGCGCTAACATTTTTCTTGCTTCTTGGCCCGCTGTTTCAGGGGTTAAACCGACTTCGATAGCAGGACTAATGGGAAGGTCAAAAACTACATGTAATGAATTCATTTGGGTTAACAATTATTAATAAGTTAGAGCCAGCGTTTGAATTTTATAGATTTAAAATATCCTAAGTATTTTAATTATAATCAATTTTTAAAAAGCGAGCAACTCGTAGACGATACAAGCTCGCACTTTTATGCTAAAATCAAATTATCAACCAGGAGTGGTTTATGCGTGAAGACATTGAAAAACTAAGTATAGAAAAAGACCTTGAGGATTTGAAAGCCGATATTGAT
>JAFEDN010000013.1 GCA_018241585.1 Pseudomonadota bacterium
CCAAGCGTCATCATGTCTTCAGAAGGGTTTGTTAATGCTTAAGTTGACGCCATTATCTGAACAGTTACTCGAATCATGCGGAGCGTAAATTGCTGATCAAGCTGATTGCTATTGGAACTAAAATGCCGAGCTGGATTCAAATAGGATTTCAAGAATATGCTCAACGATTACCTTCCGGTTACTCCTTAGCGCTCAAAGAAATTGCCACACCTAAAAGAGCTAAAGGAAGCGACATCAACCAACTTATTATCTCGGAAGGTCATAAACTACTTGCTGCGGCTACCGACCCAATCATTGCTTTAGATTGCCAAGGGCAATTATGGGACACACCTCAGTTGGCTAAACAACTGCAATTTTGGCATGATTCCAACCTTAATCCCAGCTTTTTAATAGGAGGACCTGACGGTTTGAGCCAAGATTGTCTAAAAAAAGCCAAGCATCGCTGGTCGTTATCGCCGTTAACTTTTCCCCATTCCTTAGTGCGAGTCGTCGTAGCTGAGCAAATTTACCGAGCTTGGAGTATAATCAACCATCATCCCTACCATCGCGTGTGATATGAGTAGTAGACGCCGCCTAACTATAAAGCACCACGAAGCCGAAATAAGACTTTTTACCCGGCGGGTCATTGTCTGTGTTTTTTTTATTTTTTTATTTGCAGGTGCTTTAATCGGGCGATTGGCTTATCTACAAGTCTTCGAACATGACTTCTACTCTAACTTATCTGAACAAAATTTCATGACCATTATCCCCACCGAGCCGAACCGAGGGTTAATTTATGATCGAAATGGAGTGTTATTAGCAAAAAATGTCCCTTCTTTTAATTTAATGATTAACCCTTCTAAAGTGACTAATTTAGCGGCGACCATCGACCGTTTGAAACGCTTTATTGATATCACCCCTCATGATTTAGAACTTTTTAAACGCAGGTTAAAACAAACTTCTCCTCATCAGCCGGTACCATTAAAAATGAAGCTAGATGAAGCAGAGACTACTCGATTTTACGAAAATCAGTATTTTTTTCCTGGGGTAACTATTGAAACCCGGATGATTCGAACTTATCCCAAGGGAGAATTGTTCAGCCATGTTCTAGGTTATGTCGGACGGATTAACGAACAAGAACAAGAAACCATCGACAAAATCAATTATAGTGCTTCCGATTATATCGGTAAAATTGGTATTGAAAAGGAATATGAAAATATTCTGCACGGCACAGTCGGCAATCAAGAGGTTGAAACCGATGCTAATGGCCGAATATTAAGAATTTTAAAAGAAAACAAACCTATTCCCGGCCAAGACCTATATCTTAGTATTGATAGCCGCTTGCAACAGGTCGCTAGCGACGCCTTAGGTAGTGAAACCGGCTCGATCATTGTGATCAATCCCAACAATGGCGAGATATTGGCCATGGTCAGTAAGCCTTTTTATAATCCCGACGCCTTCGTTATGGGTATTACCACTCAAGATTACCAGCAATTGTTAAATGCGCCGGACAAGCCCTTATATGATCGTTCGGTAAGAGGTGTTTTTCCTCCGGGGTCGACAATCAAACCGTTTTACGCCATTGGTGCTTTAGATAGTAAAGCTATAACCATGGATTACAAAATCCACGATACCGGTATTTTTATGCTCCCTGGTGTGGCTCATGTTTATCATGACCACAGTTGGAAAAGTGGTGGCCAAGGAATTGTCGATGTGGTCAAAGGTTTAATTATTTCCAATGATACTTTTTTTTGGAATGTGGCGGTTAGATTAGGAATTCGAGCGCAAGATAGAATTTTATTCAATTTTGGTTTTGGTAAACCCACAGGGATCGATTTACCCAATGAGCTAAGCGGCTTAGTGCCTACGCCTGAATGGAAAAGAAAAATCCATGGAGAATCTTGGTACATGGGCGATTCCGTGGCGATGGGCATCGGCCAGGGTTATTTGCTGGTGACCCCTTTGCAGCTAGTCCAAGGGATTGCTTTGATTGCTGGCCGCGGCTCGCTTTATCAACCTCATCTTTTAATGAAATCGGTTCAAGGAGGACGTACTGTTTTTCAACCGCAATATCGTCCGCGTCAAATTGTCACCTTACAAGACCCAAAAATATGGGACACAGTGATTTCTGCTATGCAAAAAGTGGTCATGAAACCTGGAGGCACGGCTTATGGTTTTTTTAATGGAGCAACGGTTACTTATCAAGTCGCTGGAAAAACAGGAACTGCTCAAGTAACCGACATAGGTGGTGAAGATAAACAAGACGCCAATACCCCTAGGGCTTTAAGAAATAACCATCTTTTTATTGCTTTCGCGCCAATCGATCATCCCCAAATTGCCATTGCTGTAATGTATGAACATGGATTAGGTGCACCGCGTATGGCCCGACAAGTCATGGACGCGTATTTCAACGTACCAACTCCCCCTACTCAACCTACACCGCTAAAACCTGGAACCCCCTCATCAGGGCAGCCCAACAATAACCACTAAATTATGTTAGAATTATCAATATGAGTGACCTTCTGAACGATTCTTATCCTGATCGAATTAAAGACAAAATACGCCGCTCCAACTGGCACACCCTTCATGTCGATGCTTTGCTGCTGTTGGGCATTTTTTGTCTGATCTTGTTCGGCTTGATGATACTTTATAGTGCTAGCAATGAAAGTGTCAGTGTGATCCAAAAACAATTAATGCGTTTAGGGTTAGGATTAGTAGTCATGTTGGTCTTTGCCCAAATACCCCCTAAGCGTTACTACCAATGGACACCATGGGTTTTTGTTTTTGGGCTGATTTTATTAGTCGGAGTCTTATTTGTCGGCCAAGTTCAACAAGGGGCCAGAAGATGGTTTGATTTAAAAATTATGAATTTGCAACCATCCGAAATCATGAAATTAGCCACTCCTATGATGCTGGCATGGTTTCTTAGTGAAAAAACTCTTCCTCCAAAATTTCGCTGGGTCTTTTTAGGTCTAATCATGACAGTCGTGCCGGTGTTGCTAACCGCCAAACAGCCTGATTTAGGAACCGCGATTATGATTGCAATCGCTGGATTAAGCGCATTGATCTTAGCGGGAATGAGTTGGCCGTTAATCATCAGTTTTTTATTGGCTGCTGCAGGCGTTGCTCCATTGTTGTGGCGCCATATGCATGGATACCAAAAAGATCGAATCTTAACTTTAATTAATCCCGAAAGCGATCCATTAGGCACGGGTTATCATATTATTCAATCAAAAATTGCTATTGGTTCAGGTGGAATACTAGGCAGAGGCTGGTTACAAGGAAGCCAATCTCACCTTTCATTTTTGCCTGCTCATAATACCGATTTTATTTTTGCGGTTAACGGTGAAGAATTGGGCTTGTTTGGTTGTGTTTTGCTGCTAGGCTTATTTTTAGCCATATTGGTACGCTGTTTATATATCAGCATCCACGCTCAAAATACTTATTGCCGTTTGTTAGCTGGTAGTTTAAGTCTTACTTTCATTTTCGGTGCTTTGGTAAATATCGGGATGGTCGTTGGCATGTTGCCTGTAGTGGGCATACCCCTCCCATTAGTCAGTTATGGAGGTAGTTCTTTATTGACCATCATGGCTGCTTTTGGGATTATTATGTCAATACAAGAACATCGGACTTTATGGCCAAGATGATTGCTATAAATAGAAAAGGATGAGATGAAATTAATCAAAGTTTTGTTTTTTTTGGGCTTGTTTTTTTTAAAAACCATTTACGCAGCAAATGTTCAGCCAATTCTGCCCGCTCCATTAACTGAAAATCAGTTTATAGAAAAAATGGTTAAAGAATATCATTTCGACCAAAAAGAATTAACGCTTCTGCTTGGTCAAGCTGAGGTGTTGCCAGAGGTTATTGAACGTTGCAATAAACCTTTTGAAGAAAAGCCTTGGGATTTTTATCGAAATTTTTTTATTACCCCTGATCGGGTTCAAGGCGGCGTGGTTTTTTGGCATGAACATGCCGACACCTTAGAAAAAGTTTCCAAAGCGTATGGGATACCTCCCGAAATCATAGTAGCCATTACTGGCATTGAGACTAAGTATGGCCAACAAACCAGTAAATTTCCGGCGTTGAGCACTTTAAAAACTTTGGCTTTCCACTACCCAAAGCGCGCCGCTTTCTTCCAAAATGAATTAGAAAATTTTCTACTGTTGACTCGTGAAAATCATTTATCACCAAATAGCTTGATGGGTTCTTATGCCGGCGCATTAGGAATTCCACAATTTATGCCTAGTACCTATCGAAAATATGCTATTAGCTTTGATAAAGCCCATAGTGTTAATTTGCTAACGGATAAAGATGACGCAATCGCCAGCATTGCTTATTATCTGCAACAATCTGGTTGGCAACCAAACCAACCGGTGGCCACGCCGGCTCTGATTGATCAACCCATGCCTACAGATTTATTGGTGGCAGGTGCTAAACCCATTTATAACCAAACTTTCTTGATTCAGCACGGAGTGCACAGCAAAGTTCCTTTGATCAATCCTCCGCCTGCTTGCTTAATTGCTTTACATAACACTCATGGAGAAGAATATTGGTTAAGCTATCCTAATTTTTACGCAATTATGACCTATAATCCAAGAACAACCTATGCAATGGCAATTTATCAATTAAGCGAGCAAATTAGACAAGCTTATGAGGGATCTATTCAAACAAGCACAGGAACTCCAACGACAAGGTAATCTTAGTGACGCTTTGGGTATTTATAAGCAGCTCCACGAAGAAGACCCTGGTAACCCAGATTTTTCTCACCAAATTGGTATTATTTATGCACAACTGCAGGATTGGGCTAACGCCTTAGATTACGTCAATAAGGCTTTAAAAATAGCTCCCTTTTCGGCTCAATATCACAATAGCAAAGGTAATATTTTTTCTTTACAAGGCAATCAAGCAGCGGCTTTGGATGAGTATCGGAAAGCTGTTAAAGCAGATCATCGATATGCTATTGCCTATAATAATATTGGACGTTGTTTATATTTGCAGGAAAAATTTGTTGCTGCTCAAAAATCCTATGCAAAAGCTATTGAATTGAATTCAAATTATTCAGATGCTTATTATAATCAAGGGGTTTTGTTACTTAAACTAGGAGATTTGACTAACGCTGAACAATCATTAGAAAAAGCCCTATCGTTAAATCTAAAAAATCCAGCAGTTTTTGGCCAGATAGCCCAAATTTACTTGCAACAAGCAAATTATCCTCAATCGATTAAATACTTACAACAAAGGTTAGCGTTGCAACCCGATCATGTCGATTCTTGGCATTATTTGGGCGTGGCCTATTTCGTAATCGAGCATTACCAGGAAGCCAAGAACAGCTTTGAGCAAGTATTGCAAATTACTCACCAACATCCGGAATGTTATGAGCATTTAGCAATGGTTTATTTAAAATTAGATGATAAAGAGAAAGCGTTAACCTATTTTCTCAGGCAATTGGAAGTACAAGCCAGCGCCAATGCAGCATACAATGCAGGCGTTTTGCTCAGTGAAAAAGGGCGTCACCGCGATGCGATTGAGTATTTTAAATATACTATTACTTTAGAGCCGATGCATTTACCTGCGCATTTAAATTTAGGAGTTGAATATCTAAAACTGCAACAACCGCAACAAGCGTTGCCTCATTATCAACAGGCCGCCGCCATTAAACCAGATGACCCTGAAATCCAACATATTTTATTGGCATTAAATCAACAACAAATCCCGGATCGAGCCCCGGCTGAGTACCTAAAAAATTTGTTTGATCAATATGCTGCTTACTATGATCAACACTTAACGGAAAGTTTACATTACCGGGTTCCACAATTGCTCCACGCTGCGATTGTTGATCTAATTGATATTGAACAAGCACAATGGGTGATTTTGGACCTAGGTTGTGGTACCGGATTGACCGGGGAATTGTTTAGAGAATTTGCCGTTAAGCTCATTGGTATTGATATTTCAGGGGAAATGATCACGGCGGCCAAGCAAAAACATGTTTATGATCAACTGCATGTGGCTGATATCGAAAAAGCCTTAGACGACTATCGGGATATTAGCCTAGTATTGGCAGCAGATGTATTTACTTATATAGGCAAATTAGATCAAATATTCAATAAAGTGAAGGTAGCGCTTAAAACAACAGGTTTATTTGCTTTTTCTGTGGAAAAATCTTCAGATAAGCAATATGAACTGCTACCTTCGATCCGTTATGCACATTCCCGGCACTATTTAGAAAATCTAGCGAAGCAAAACCATTTTGAAATAATCCGTTTTGAAGAAACCACTATTCGCCTGCAAAAAGGACAACCGATTATAGGTTATGTAGTGGTATTGAAAAAATCCAAAGATTTAAGGTAATTTTAACAACTCAGTGCAATAATTTATGCATGAAAAATATTCCGAAGTTATCAGCTGAAAAACCTGCTACATTTTTTTCTAATCAGTATTTGACTAGCTATGATCCTGAACCAGATCTAAAAACGATTCTTGAAAGCGTGATTTCAATCCAGTGGAATATGAGTGCTACTGCTGGAATGCTGTGTTTTAAATTTGATAATCATTTTCCTGATCCACTCAGACCAGTTTGTTTAAGGATATTAACCGATTGTTTAACCAAAAATTTGATCCCATACGATTTAATTAATCAGGGAAATATAATCATTTTAAAGAAAAGAATTACGGTTTATAGTTATGTTAAAAGCTATTTTGATTGCGCTAGTAAGGATAGGATCATAAAATTTAAAAATGAATTTTCTCTAAGAATGAGTGAAATCATATGGTTTTACGATATTAATATTGCCAGAGAAGAGCAATTACAAGAATTTACTAGCAGTAATTGGAAATCTCATTTCGAATTTAAAACTATCCCTCCCCGGGTATATTTTAGTACTGAAGCTGCTGTTAACATAAAACCACTCCGAAATCTTAACTTTTATTTTTCAGTTGGCAAAAAAGGCTTGGAAACGGTTTTTTATCCTACTACAGTGACTAAAGTCACTTATAACCCACGAGAACTTGATACTAAGCTTTACCCTTTTAGAGATTTACTAACTATTTTTCTGCCGAAATTGCTTTGTTTAACCCATTTAATATATTTGCCGGAATATATGTTCAATATACCTGCCAGTGCTTTATGGCTTTACTATTCCAAGGTAATAATTGCTAAAATAGACAGGTATTTATTGGAATTTTTACAATCCAAAAGCCATGGTAAATTTTCGTTTATCGCCAAAGAGACGGTATTAACTCCTGTACTGTTCCTGATAATTTATTTGGTTAATCGTTTAGACCCTGGCAAGAGTTGTATAATTTTATTGGATTATTTATTTGATATTTTATTTTTAGATTATGGCAACGAAGTATTCATTCAAAACCATCAATTAGATATTAGACACATTGTAAAAAACTCTATTCAATACTTTTTTCCTGATAAAAACCTTGAATTTCATTATGATCGGATTAAATACCTTAATTTAAAACCCATAACCAAAATAATAAATTTGCTTAATGGGATTATCAAAATATCAGGAGCCACTACTACCAGTTTAATTGAAGTGAATTCACCGGTCACTTTAACTATTAAAAATAAAAATATTTTTTCAAATGAAAAAGATAAAATCTTATTAAAAATAATTTGTGACATTTTTGGGTTTTTTCAGGTTGATGTTCAAGGAACTGAAAATGAAATAATATTTACCTTTCCATTTATTGCAACCAGTTTAAATCAACTAGAATATTATAAAACCGCTTTAATTATAATTGAAAATCAATATAAAATCCACGATCGCTTGATAAGTTTAAAAATGAATCTACGGGATTTTAAATTTGTAATCAGAGCTAACAAAGTTGACCAGATCCAGTATTGGGCAGCAATTAGTGTCGAAAATATAAAATTAGCCCCGGAAAACGCAGTAATACTTAAAGAAAATTTTAATAAAGTTGAAAATGGCGATCAATTTACTCATTACTTTGAACTTACAGATATTAAAAGTGAATATCAACCAGTTCATAAAAAATCTGATCAAAAATCTGATCATGACGGTCAAAAAATTTTAGAAGATTTAAAAGAGCCAACACTACCTGAAACAACCATAGCACAACCCAAAAATAAAAGAACAAAGCTTTTAGTATCAATTGATAAAAAGGCACAGAAAATTATCCATCATTTGCGATCAAAAGCTAGAAAGATAACCATTAATTACCACAACCGGATTATTAAAGTTTGTGCTCCATTCGAAAAATTAGAAGAATTTTTAGATGATTTTAATACCGGAATTAAAAAAATAAATCGAGGTTTTAGTATTAGTTTTAGCTTCCAATTAAAACGAGCAACCTTTACGATTAAAGTATTATCGACGTACGTCGATTCAAAACCGAAATTGCAATTGCTTGCTCAAGATCAAAAAAAGCAAGTAACTAAAGCTCCACTTAAAGCAAGCGATGCTAAAGGTGATTCCAGCTCAGAAGAAAAGTTAATGGATTTTAAAGAGCTCAAAATGAATACTGGTTTAAATAGCAATTTATCAAAGATTGTTACCCAACTAATTTTAAATTTTTCTGAAAAATTATATGAAATTATAGGTATTCGATATGCTTTTTCAGCCGATCCAACCAGTTTAATATATAAATTCTTAACAAGATATATTTCTTTTTCTTATTTGGTTTTTAACGCTAATCCAATAATCGCTGATCGTATTTACGGCGGTTTGCCGTTTTTTCTATTGACTCAACATCTTATGAAATTTCATAAAGAATTGCATGATATGGATATAGCTATCGATTTAACGCAAGCCGATCAAAAAATCTTTAGTGATGAAGATTTCTTAAATACACTGATTGACCAATCTAATAAGATGGTAAAAAATTATCGAAAGACGCCGTTGGCAATGAGAGTTTATACAGTAAAAATGCCTGGAATAAAGGTGATAGATGTTCGATTCACTGCTAAAGATTTTCAAAGTGACGCCCAATCTTTAAACTTTCCTTGCAAAGCTATATCTTTTTCAATCGATTGGCAAGCGTCCTGCCCTAGATTTTTTTGGATGATTCCGGATGTTTCTCAAAATTTTGTTAAGTGTCTACAAACAAATACGCTTCCTGATTTTGAAGTTATTCAAAATATTGAAGATTTGAAATTATTGAATCATTCAAAACTCAGAAAATTATTTTACTATATGCTTATTAGAATGTTCCCCAAACATTCAAAAGATTTTAAAGATCAAATTAAAATTTTTCGACAAAGTCAAAAATTTACCATCTCACCTAAACTAAAAACCCTGGTTTTGTCGTTGTTACATTTAATTGCCGATGTCAAAAGGATCTTTCAAGCGTTTGGTTTGATGGAATTAATCACATTCAAAGAATGCAAATGGCTCGATTTTGTCGCAGAATATTTGCTTCCAGAATATTTTAGAGCCGCCGAGCTCTGTTATATCAAAAAAGTAACCACGCAAAAACAATATTCTTTTAAGGAGCTAATCTATAAAGAATTTTCCAAATATATTATTTATGCTCATCAATTAGACCCATCTCAAGAATCAATCAACCGGTGTTTTTGGTATTTAAGAGGAATATTATATTATCGTCCTCCACAAGAACAAAAGACATCTTTTAGCTACCGATCGTTTTTTTGTGATCGAGGAGAATTTATTGTTCAAAATGATTTAATGCTTCAATACTATCGAAACATCATGTATGCGATGGTATCTCAAAATAAACTAATGCTTGCTATTGAAGCATTATTAGTGGTATTTACCTTAACCTTGACTCATCTATTTCTGACAGACATTAATCTAAAGTATCCTGTTAATAAACCATTGGATTTAAATACACACATCTTTGTATGTGGAAATATTTTATTCAATGCTTTTAAAAAACAATTACAAACCATTGCCAACTCCATGGGTTATCCCCTAAATGCCGAAATGGTCTTTTCCAACCGTGACCAATTTAATTTTCAAAATGAGACTATTACCGAAATTTTAGTTTTTATTGCCCAGGAAAAAATAATTAAAAAAGGCGACTTGTATTCTGCGGCTGCTACATTTGCTCCATCCTCGCCTCATGTACAAAAAGATCATAAACTAATCGAAGCAGTTAATCCCGCGCTGGGGCGCGGGATAGGATAGTTTAGGGACAACGAGTAAAAGTTGACGGCGAAGTAGATGATGATTCAGAGGAACCGCTACTCGAACTCATGCTTGCAGATGATGAGTTAGATGGCGGAAAGAGCGCTAAATCAGGCGCAGTGCTGCAAGGAGCACTGGGCTTTTCAGGAACTTGATGTTTTTTTTGATAATGCAATTCTGCGATCTTGGCTTCTGTTTTGAAAATCCTCTTTACTACCACTTGATCTACAGGAATGCTAGTCTGATCTTTTTTATTGCCAACCAAAATTTTGCCGCCTGTATACTGGATGAACGATCCAGGTTCAGACATATTTCGAAGATAGAAAGTAGCATTTTTATAGTTGTCTTGTAACACCCAGTAAACACTAACTAAACCAAAAAGATACGTGTGCTGCGTATCGCCATTGTCATAGCAGATCACAAATGGTTCTTTCATCTGAAAAAATATAAAAAAGCTCATCAAAGCATTTAAATGTTTTGGTTGAATAACATTAACGCCTCGCTCACCAAGTTTTGTAAGATAGCTGGAAATTTTAACCGTATATTTTTGCTCATCGGCAATTGCAACCATGCCTCCTGGGAGCAAAGATGAACTACCATTTTGATATTGTTTAGGTATTTGTTGTGAAAATATTGGTACAGCTTTTACAAATTCACTAAAAGTCAATTGATCGAATTGAGTTTCAATTTGTCCTTGATCATTAATAAGAATAGTGGCCTCAATTGGAGTGGGGCGATAAAGTGAGTAATAAGGTCTTGCTTTATATTCTTTTTCCTTATTGGGCGGATTGATTAAGTCAATTTGTTGTCTAAGTTCCTGTATTTTTGCATCAGCCGATGCTATTTTTTGCTCTTTATCAGTATCAGAGCTCTTTTTCAAATTTTGGTTAATATATTCAACCAAATATTTTCTTAATAAAACAATTATTGGCGATTGTAATTCACCGGATTTTACCGCCGGTGCTTTTTCATAAAAATCACGAATAGAATTGATAAAATAATGCAGTTCTTTAAACAATTGAATTTGTCTCCTAAGCTCTTCTAGACTAAGAGTTGTGTTTTGACAAACTAACTGAATAGGTTGAAAAACTTCTTTAAACTCTTGGGTAAACTCTTTTGAAAATTTGGATTCTGAGAGTTTTTCCTGGGATTTAGGCTTATAATTTTTTACATAAATAACTCTTCTTATTTCTTCTACCAATTCAATCGCTTGAGCGATATCAAGCTTTACCAGACCTTGATTTACCCAGGTCCAAATATCTAAATTGTTAAGGCCTGGTATTAACAGCGATGCTTTGGTTGATTTTTGCTCCTGTTGCTTATTACAAAATTGTTCGATCCAACTGGCTGCTAATGGTCGAGGGTCATTTGGTTTTGGGATCGAATAAATTTCTAAAATAGTGTCTAAGTATAGATAAAGCTGTACGGTTCTATGGGTCAGATTTCTGGCTCTAATCCAAGCAAATTTTTTTCGAATAGTTTGTTTATCTTTTTCGGTTAACTCAACTTTATTAAAATACTCAATAGTTTTTTGGGCAGACAAAACTTGGGTTTGTTTTTCATCTATAGTAAAAATTTGTTCTTTTTGCAATTTAAATACAAAATTATTATCTAATACAAAATCTAACCAGCTATTATAAGCTCTGGGTAAATAAGCTCCCCACTGGCCATTATAATAATAATCTCCTGGCTCATCAAAAATAGGGGTAGCATAACTGCAGTCGCGCCAAGTGGCTGGTTCATCTGAAGCAAAGAAACAATCGCGATTAATACTTAAATTGCTTGCCTCTCTAGTGATAATTTCAGTTTTGGCTGCTGGAATAAATTCAGCTCCTCGACTAAAGTGATCGCCAGCCATCACTTTGACTTTGTAATGATTTTTAAAAGTAGCAGGTTTCCATGGATTTACACTACTGGCAAAATCGTCGTCGTATGCTTGAGGATGAGCTAAAGGTGATATTCCTACCCCTAGTAAAGGAGCATAAACTAAATAATTTTTTTTTCCGATTTTTTCTATATCGATTTTTTCATCATCGTATAAATCAAGCGCAGTATCAGTATTTGGAAAAAGTTGTTGACCATATCGAGTGATATAATTAACTGTAAAGTCCTTTAATTTAGCTTTAACATAATCTTTATGGAAAGGACCCAAAAAGTACCCAGCTCCAACACCTACCATGGATTTTAATATTCTATTTTCTGAATGTAACTTATCTAACTTCATATCTGCTGGTAAAAATTTACGAATATATAACTCATCGAATCTACTGAGATCATAGAAGCTATATTTTGTGCCTTTTATATCTCGTTGCACTTCGGTTACCATATGACCCCAGGCTGGGGTGAGGTTTCCATACTTGTTAGCAAATAAATGACCATTAACACTTAAGATTGAACCTTGAAATGGTTTTGAATGTTTTTTATATCGACTACGTTCCCGGGGGCCATTTCCATAGACAGTCACTGGGTCTATTAAGGTAGTGGTTTGTTCCATGATCGATGTTTCTTCAAGAGACCAGTCACCCATTAAAGTTAAAGTACGCTCGGCAGTAGCTACGGTTCGCTGAGATTGCATCAGATAAATATAAAAATCAGCCGTTTCAATAGATTGAACGAAATTGAGTAAAGGTTGTTTTAATTGTGGATATTTAATTAGGAAATCTTTTCCGGATTGGCCACCATAAGGAAAAAGTGATTTGTGTTTTTTAAAAGAAGGCAGTGCTTCTTTAAATTCCTCTAATAATTTTTCTCTAGCAGGCAATGACGTTTCTGTTGATTCATCACTAGAACTGACCTCAGCTTTAATTTCTGAGGTAGCTAGTTTTTCTAAAAAATTTAGTATAAGTACATTAGTAAAGTCTTGTCCCAGAGTGTCAATTTGCTCAATGGTTTGAATTTCTGAATGTAATAATTTAACTTCTTTAATAGTTTCGGGATGAAGCATTACTTGGACTTGCGGCGCTGTTACCTCTCCTAATTTGGTCATTTTGGCATCCTTCTTTGATTTAAAAAAGAAACCAGCGTAACAAATCTTCAATTTGAAAGCCAGGACTCAATAATGAAGGCAAAGGGCGCTCCGCTCTCCTCTCCCTTGCGATCCCTCATCGGGATAGGTTTTTCAATTATTTTGGTAAATTAAGAATTCTTGGGAATTGGTCTAGGGCGTCCTTGATGGTCTACAGCTACAAAGGTGAAAATTCCTTCGGTTACTTGACGCTGAGTTAAATCAATAGGAGAAATTACCCAAGATTCAATTTTTATCTGAATAGAAGTATTGCCGATTTTATGTAAAGTCACGTAACAACTGAGCAGATCGCCGATATGAACGGGAGTAATAAATGTCATGCTTTCAATTGCTACGGTGACAGCACGCCCCTTGGTGTATTTTAATGCATAGCTAGCTCCAGCTAAGTCCATTTGCGAAACCACCCATCCACCAAAAATATCGCCATTGGCGTTAGTGTCTGCGGGCATGGCAATGGTACGTATTTCTAATTGACCTTGGGGTTCAGTTCTTGAATGCGATAATTTTGGCATATTTATTTACCTTTAAATTTTAAATGATGACCATGTCGCTTGTGAAGCCAGTGGTCTACAGAAAATCTTCCGGAGCCGTGTAACATCAATAGCATTAGCAACATGGCCCAAGCCATTTGTTGATTAAAGTTGGTAGTTCCTTCAGGAGTCCATATAAAATTATAGGAATACATTGTATAAATATTAAAGACCAAAAATAAAAAAATAATAATTCTTCCACCCAGCCCAATAATTAATAAAATGGGTAAAATAATTTCAGCACCTAGCACTAAAACAGCGGTAAAGCTCGGCGATATGATAAAATGATTTGAAAACAGTTGCATGCTGTTATGCCAGCTTTGTATCTTATACCAGCCGTCTTGCAAAAATATTTGAGCCACCCAAACTCTAGCGATCAAATCTCCTAAAGGGATTAATACATTTAACAGCCACAAAAATGGACTTACTAACCAAGCCATCGATTTTACAAACATAGTATCTCCTTAAAAAGTAGTACCTCATAGCCGTCATTGCGGGCGTCAGCGAAGCAATCTAGTTCGTACCTTGCAAGCTCGGTACAGGATTGTTTCCCCTTCCCCCGCGCGTTGCTCAGGGTCTGGGTCGTAATGACAATAGATTATGACAAATTTATTCTTGAATTTGTAATGTACCTTTTCTGATTTGGTTAATTTTATCTCTAATTTGTGCTGCTTTTTCAAATTCCAGATTTTTAGCGGCTGCAAACATCTCTTCTTGCATTTTATCGAGCAGCTTGTGTAATTCTTTAGCTGGCAAAGCCAAGTATTCGACGTTGTCTTCAGCTATTTCTTGAGCTCGGCCAAAACTCCCTCCTTGTAAGGTGTGTTCACGAGCGCCTTCTAAAATATCCCGTACCGCTTTGACAATACCGCGAGGGGTGATGCCATGTACTTTATTGTACTCTGCTTGTTTCTCACGCCTGCGGTCAGTTTCGGCAATAGCTTTTTGCATAGAACCGGTGATTTTATCGGCATATAAAATGGCTTTACCATGTAGATGGCGAGCGGCGCGGCCAATGGTTTGGATCAGAGAACGTTCCGATCTTAAAAAGCCTTCTTTGTCTGCATCCAGAACCGCTACCAACGAAACCTCAGGAATGTCTAAACCCTCACGTAATAAATTAATGCCGACTAATACATCAAAGTTGCCCAACCTCAAATCACGAATAATTTCAACACGCTCCACGGTATCAATATCGGAATGCAAGTAACGGACACGAACTTGGTGTTCATTAAGGTATTCGGTTAAATCTTCAGCCATTCTTTTAGTTAAAGTTGTGACTAAAGTTCGTTCCTTTTGCTCAGCTCGTTTTCTTACTTCGGAGAGCAAATCATCTACCTGAGTACTGGCAGGACGAACCTCGACTTCCGGATCGAGCAGTCCTGTGGGCCGAACTAGCAATTCAATAGTATCTTCAGTATGTTCTGCTTCATAAGGACCTGGTGTCGCAGACACAAAAATAGTTTGCGGTGTGAGTCGTTGAAATTCATCAAAGCGCAGCGGTCGGTTATCTAAAGCTGATGGTAAACGAAATCCATAATTCACCAAATTTTCTTTTCTAGAGCGGTCTCCCAGATACATGCCGCCTAATTGCGGAATAGTCACATGAGATTCATCGATCATCAATAAAGCATTAGCAGGTAGATAATCAAATAAGGTTGGCGGCGGCTCTCCAGGTTTACGTCCAGATAAAAAACGAGAGTAATTCTCAATTCCTGTACAAAAACCCATCTCCAACATCATCTCGATATCAAATAAGGTCCGTTGCTCCAACCTTTGCCGTTCTACCAATTTATTTTGCTTTTCTAATACTGCTAAACGGTCCCGAAGTTCAGCTTTGATTTCTTCTATGGCTTGCAGGACTCTATCTCGGGGTGTAACGTAATGGGTTTTAGGAAAAATAGTTATTCTAGGAATTTTAGCTAAAATTTTATTGGTCAACGGATCAATAAAACTGATGTTTTCCACTTCATCATCGAACAATTCAATACGAATAGCGTCTTTTTCAGAATCTGCCGGGAAAATATCAATGACATCTCCTCGAACGCGGTAATTAGCTCGCTGCAGCACTGCATCGTTGCGAGTATATTGTAATTCGGCTAAGCGATGTAAGATTTGCCGCTGATCAATTCGATCGCCCCTACTAATATGTAACACCATGCTGAGATAAGCTTGTGGATCGCCTAAACCGTAAATAGCGGATACGGTTGCAACGATAGCTGTGTCTTTTCTTTCCAGTAAAGCCTTAGTGGCCGACAGGCGCATTTGTTCAATGTGCTCGTTAATCGATGAATCTTTTTCAATATAAGTATCGGTACTGGGAACGTAGGCTTCGGGCTGGTAGTAATCGTAATAAGAAACAAAATACTCGATGGCGTTATTTGGAAAAAATTCTCTTAATTCAGCATAAAATTGTGCCGCCAGCGTTTTATTAGGCGCCAAAATCAGGGTCGGCCGTTGAACGGTTTCGATGACATTAGCAATGGTAAAGGTTTTACCCGAACCAGTGACTCCCAACAAGGTTTGATAAGCCAATCCAGATTCGATGTTTTCGACTAATTTTTTGATAGCTCCCGGCTGGTCGCCGCTGGGTTTAAAAACGCTGCTTAAAACAAATGGTTTGTCCATGAGTAAATTGTATCATAAACGAAATCATTTCTTCTGGGTTTTTTTATTGATATACTAAATGAGAACTTGAATTTAGGGCATATGATTAAAAAAATTTTAACTTTGGTATTTATTTTATTGCTTTTTAGCTGTAAAGCAGTTTGGTCTACATCGATGAATTCGCAACAACCTGAAATGATTACTGAGCGTCATCATCCTGAAGAATTTATCAAATCCATTGAACATGATCCACAAGCCAGCAAGAAGATTTATGAACAATTTTGTGCCACTTGTCATGATAAAGCTCCAGAAATAGAGCTTGGCGCACCTAAAATTGGTGTCACTAAAGATTGGCAATTGCGTACCAAACAAGGTATCGAGGGGTTATTAGCAGTCACTAAAAACGGTTTAAACCAAATGCCGCCTCGGGGTGGTTGCTTTGAATGTAGTGACGACCAGCTTAGGGCCGCTATTGTGTATATGTTGCCTTCTTCAAAAAAATCACTAAAAAAATAGGACGACTATGTCATATCATTTTACTAAAAGAGTAGCTGCGATTAAACCTTCCGCCACTGTGGCCATTAATACTTTAGCCAATGAATTAAAAGCTGCAGGTAAGCAAGTGATTAATTTAAGCGTCGGTGAACCTGATTTTGACACACCTAATTTTATCAAAGAAGCCGCTTATACCGCTATTGGTGAAGGATTTACCAAGTACACTCCTCCGGAAGGGATTTTAGAATTGCGCCAAGCCATAGTCGAAAAATTAAAAAAAGATAATCACCTGGACTATACTGCGCAGCAAATTTTAGTGTCCGGTGGGGTTAAACAATCTTTATATAATTTAATCCAAACAGTTTTGGAAGAAGGTGATGAAGTTATCATCCCTGCCCCCTATTGGGTTTCCTATCCTGAAATGGCTAAATTGGCAGGCGCTGAGCCAGTGATAGTGTTTGCCGGTATGAATCAACATTTTAAAATCATTGCTCAGCAGTTAGAACAAGCGATCACCCCTCGTACTCGTTTATTTATTTTAAATAGTCCTTCTAATCCATCCGGAATGGCCTACACGGGAAATGAATTAGGTGATTTAGCGGCTGTTTTGTTAAGACATCCGCAAGTGCTGATTGCCAGTGATGATATGTATGAATATATTTTGTGGGGCATGCCCAAATTTATAAACATATTAAATGTAGCGCCCGAACTGAAAGACCGAACTATTGTGATGAATGGAGTTTCAAAAGCCCACGCCATGACTGGCTGGCGCATTGGCTATGCCGCAGGACCGATAGAAATTATTCAGAATATGAAGAAAATCCAATCTCAAAGCACCACCACTACCTGTTCCATTTCTCAAAAAGCAGCGGCAACTGCCATACGTGCAGATCGAAGTCAGTTACAGTATATGTTCGATGCTTTTTGTGCACGTCATAACTTTGTTCATGGGGCTTTGAAAGAGATGCCGGGTGTTGAATGCCGCCCCGCTGACGGCACTTTTTACTCATTACCAAAAGTTGAACAAGTCATTAAGCGATTGGGATTAAATTCAGATATCGAATTAGCAAAATTACTATTAGAAAAAGGCAATGTTGCCGTTGTTCCGGGTACCGAATTTGGCGTGCCTAATTATATTCGCATTTCTTATGCTAACAGCATGGAGAATTTACAAGCCGCCATGCGGCAGATGGCTGCAGTATTTGCCGGCGAATCCTTAAGTGGTTAACCTTATATTACAAAAATGTTTGCATCCCCTCTTTCAAAACCAGTAATGTTTTCCATCGTTGTCGCGGCAATATTTGTTAATGCCTCTTTAGTAAAAAAAGCCTGGTGACCGGTGATGATGACGTTAGGGAATGTCTGCAAACGTGCAAAAACATCATCTTGAATGATCGAATCTGATAGGTCTTGGAAAAATAAATCTTCTTCTTCCTCGTACACATCCATGCCTAAATAACCAATGGTTTTGTTTTTGAGGGCTTGAATGACGGCTTTTGTATCCACCAGACCTCCCCTGCCGGTATTGATCAGCATGACACCGGGCTTCATATCTGCAATCGATTTCGCATTAATAATGTGCTCAGAACTGCGATTCAATGGACAATGAAGACTAATGATATCGGATTGCCGGCATAATTGTTTTAAATCGACATATTTTACGCCAAGATTTAAACAGGTTGCGTTAGGATAAGGGTCAAAAGCCAATAATTTGCAACCAAATCCCTGCATAATTTGAGCAAATACGCTGCCTATTTTGCCAGTGCCTACAACGCCGACCGTTTTGCCATGTAAGTCAAACCCCAATAAATTGGTCAATAAAAAATTATGTTCTTTTACCAAGTTATAAGCACGATGGATTTTCCGGTTGAGTGTTAAGATCAAACCGACCGCAAATTCAGCAACCGCATAGGGTGAATAGGCTGGAACACGCACCACGGTCAAACCTAGATTTTTAGCGGTAGTTAAATCTACGTTATTAAATCCAGCAGACCTAAGTGCAATTAAGCGCACGCCCCGCTCAGCTATAGTTTTAATGACTGAAGTGGTAAGGTGATCGCTAACAAAACAACTGACCGCTGAAAAGTCGGTGGTTAATAGTGCGGTTTGATCATTCAAGCTGGTTTCGAAAAAAGTTAGTTTATGATTATGAGCTTTATTGGCCTCAATTAAGAAGGGTTGCTCATAAGGTCTACTGCTAAATACGGCGACTTCCACAATATTCCCCTTTTAGAATGGATAAAAAAATAAGATAGTATAATATATATAGTATGAAAGCTTTAGTTTATTTAGGTCCCGGGAAAAAAGCGGTTGCAACCCGTCCTATTCCGGTTATTGAAAATTCCAACGATGCCATTGTAAAAATCCATAAAACTACTATTTGCGGAACAGATTTGCATATTTTAAGAGGCGATGTTGCCTCTTGTGCTCCCGGAAGGGTCTTGGGACATGAAGGAGTAGGTGTCATCGAAAAAGTTGGCGCAGGTGTCAGCGAATTTCAGATAAAGGACAAAGTCATTATTTCTTGTATTAGTAGTTGTGGTAAGTGCCAATATTGTCGAAGAGGAATGTACTCCCATTGCAAATCCGGAGGATGGAACCTGGGCAACAGCATTGACGGTACTCAAGCGGAATACGTACGCATTCCTCATGCGGATACCAGTCTTTACAAAATACCGCCGGGTGTAGCTGAAGAAACACTGGTGTTGCTAAGCGATATTCTTCCCACTGGTTTCGAATGCGGAGTTTTGAATGGAAAAATTGAGCCGGGTAATACCGTGGCAATAGTAGGTGCAGGCCCGATTGGCTTAGCTACGTTATTGACAGCCCAATTTTACTCACCAGCTCAAATTATTATGATCGATATGGATGACCACAGACTCGAAGTAGCTAGCCGTTTAGGAGCCACCTCGATAATAAACAATAGCAATGGCCAAGCGGTTGACCAGGTAATGAACCTTACCGCCGGCATTGGAGTGGATACGGTTATTGAAGCAGTTGGTATACCTGCTAGTTTTGTGCTTTGTGAAGATTTGGTGGCTCCTGGAGGCGTCATCGCTAACATCGGTGTGCATGGTGCAAAAGTAGATTTACATTTAGAAAAACTATGGTCTCAAAATATTGCAATAACTACCCGGCTAGTTGATACTGTAACAACACCGATGTTGCTTAAAACCATTTGCTCGAACAAAATCGATCCTAAACCATTAATCAGTCACCGCTTCAAATTCGAAGATATTTTAGAAGCATACCGTACTTTTGAACAAGCTCAAAAAACCCAAGCTTTAAAGGTAATTATTGAGGTTGCTTAGACGAATTATGGTTATTCCGCTGAATTTTGGGCCGATTAGTCTGATCCGAGCGGTTAAATAGCCACCCTTTTAGAGGAATGACCTGCTATTGACCTTCCTATAGGATATGATTACTATACTCCCTCCTACTTACCAGATTCCCCGGTAGCTCAGTCGGTAGAGCAGGTGACTGTTAATCACTTGGTCGGCGGTTCAAGTCCGTCCCGGGGAGCCATTTAATCAAGTAGTTAGAACAACCGCCTGAACTATAGAAATTTGCGGGGCTACTATAGGGCTACTTTTAAATACCGCTTTTCAGCTAATACATTTTTCTCAACCCTGGTAAACGCTGATCAAACATCATAAAGTCATTCCACCATTAATCTACCAAGCACCTATTATCATAGTTCCCTATTACTACCAATATTCAATAAGCGAAGAAAAATACTATCTTGAATTACTAGGATCTTCTAGATTCGGTTGACCTAAAAACTACCATCATGAGAATCAGTTGGATTTGAGAGGTAAAGATGCGTATAACAAAGGTAAACATTGAAAACTTTAAGTGTTATGAGGGCAGGTTTTCTCTAACCTTAAACAAGGGAGTCAACATCCTTGTTGGCAATAATGAAGCTGGGAAATCTACTATCCTAGAAGCAATACACCTCGCACTCACTGGTATATTAAATGGTAGGTATTTGAGAAATGAACTTTCACAATATCTTTTTAACCGCCAAAGAGAGAGGCAATATATTGAAAGTTTGGAAACCGCATCACCGCACGAACCGCCCAGTATTTTTATTGAACTATTTCTAACAGGTGAAAAATGCGCACCTTTGGCAGCTCTAGAAGGAAACGGGAACCGTGAAAAAAGTGAAGAGTGTGGCATATCATTTTGCATTGAGTTTGATGAGCAATATACATCAGAATACAGCGAATTGTTGAAAGCGCACAAAATTAAAACCATTCCGATAGAATACTATAAAATCACATGGCGTTCATTTGCGCGAGAAACGGTCACAGCAAGAAGCATTCCTATAAAATCTGTTTTAATTGATTCTGCCAGCGTTCGTACGCAAAATGGTTCCGATGTTTATATTTCACGTATTATCCGAGAGAATTTAGAAGATAAAGAACGGGTAGAAATTTCTCAGGCGCATAGGCAAATGAAAGAATCCTTTATGGATGCACCCTCTATCCAAGCTATAAATAATAAGATTAACATCAATGCCAGCGTTACTGAAAAGCAAGTAAAAATTTCCGTTGATCTTGCAACGCAGAATGCCTGGGAGATGAGTCTAATGACATACCTTGACGAAATCCCGTTCCATTATGTCGGCAAGGGCGAGCAGAGCATGGTTAAAACCAATTTAGCCCTCAGTCACAAAAAATCTCAGGAAGCTAGCATTATCCTGCTAGAAGAACCAGAGAACCACTTATCGCATACCAAGCTTAACAAGCTTATCAATCGGATTGGCGGAAATTTGGGAAACAAGCAGATTATTATTTCTACACACAGCAGCTTTGTCGCAAATAAACTCGGCTTGGATAGCTTGATATTTCTAAACAACTTTAAAAGCATGCGTCTTAACGAGTTATCGCTAGCTACTAGAACTTTCTTCAAAAAATTAGCTGGCTACGATACATTACGCCTTATTCTTTGCAAAAAAGCACTCCTTGTTGAAGGTGATTCCGATGAACTCATTGTACAAAAGACATATATGATCGCCAATCAAGGAAAATTGCCTATTGAAGATGATATTGATGTAATTTCAGTTGGCACATCATTTTTACGGTTTTTGGAAATAGCTGAGAAAATAAATAAATCCGTTGCAGCTGTTACCGATAATGATGGAGATGTTGAAGCTTTGCAAAAGAAGTATAGCAATTATTTAGGTAACAATACTAAACCATCCATCAAAATATACTTTGATACATCTGTCGACTCTGGCAAGATGTCAGATTTCAATTATAACACTCTTGAGCCAAAATTATTAAAAGCAAATGATCGTGATTTGCTCAATCGCATACTTGACACTGCTTATTCATCCGATGATGATTTGCTTCATTTCATGAAAGTAATAAAACGGATTGTGATTTAAAGATTTTCGATACAACAGAATCGATGGTATTCCCACAATATATTTTGGACGCCATCGCATGAGTAATAAGCTGATTGTCGCCGCTGCTGGCTCCGGTAAAACCACTTATCTTGTGGAGCAAGCTCTAGGAATTAAAGACTTAAAGGTTTTAATCACAACCTATACTGAGGCAAACCAAACTGAAATACGCAATAAGATTATTGAGGAAAACAAATTTCTACCATCCAATGTCACAGTGCAAACTTGGTTTTCGTTTCTATTGCAGCATGGCGTCAGGCCATATCAGGGATATTTCTTCGATCACGATATCAAGGGCATGAACTTGGTTAATGGTCAGTCGGCACGAGGTATTAAAGAAAGCGACACTATGAAATATTACTTTGATAAGCAGTGCCGCATCTATTCGGATAAAATCTCTAAATTTCTTATCAAGTGCAATGAGGCTAGTAATGGAAAAGTTATTGATCGACTTTCTAGCATCTACCCGCATATTTTCATTGATGAAGTTCAAGACTTAGCGGGATACGATCTCGATTTTCTGAAATTGCTGTTTAATTCGCCTATCAACATGCTACTGGTTGGCGATCCACGGCAGGGCACTTATTCTACCAGCAATGTCACTAAGAATAAAAAATTTGCCAAATCCAAGATTCTACATTTTTTTGAAGATGATAAGATAGGAATTGACGATACTTTGCTAACCACCAACTATCGCAGCATTGCTGCGATCTGCGACTTATCAAATAAGCTTTTTCCTGAGCATTCAGCTACACAATCTGGTAATATCCGCCACACTGATCATGATGGGATATTTTTAGTTAGACCTCGGGATGTAGACTTTTACCTTACAAGTTATAAGCCAATGTAATTAAGAGAGAATTGTAAAAAAATAATAGAAAACTCACACCACATAATGAATGTCGGAGCTTCAAAAGGGCTTTCTTTCGACAGAGTCTTGATTTATCCTACCGAACCTTTTTTAAAATGGTTGAAAAATAATGCCAGTGAATTAAAGCCGATGAGCCGCTCAAAGTTATATGTCGCAATCACTAGAGCTATACAGCGTGGCCTTT
>JAFEDN010000140.1 GCA_018241585.1 Pseudomonadota bacterium
GATCGTGACTAATCAGCCTGATGTGCCCAGGGGTAAAACCTTACGCAATACCGTTGAATCGATTCATAAGTATATTGAAAAAACTTTGCCGATTGATGCTTTTTATACCTGCTTTCACGATGACGCCGATCATTGTTATTGTCGTAAACCTCAACCCGGATTAATATTAACAGGTGCTTTAGACTGGTCGATCGATCGATCCAAAAGTTATCTGATCGGCGATCGATGGCGCGACATTGAAGCCGGGCAACAAGCCGGCTGTAAAAGTATTTGGTTAGACGCTCACTACAAAGAACGTGGTCCCAGCCAACCACCATTCCGTACTGTAAGCAACTTAACTGAAGCGGTTGCAGCCATTTTAAACGATATCGCTTAATGCCAAGAATTATGTCAAAATGCCCTACTAATTAACAAGGAACTCACTATGAAATCGCTTGCTGATTTAAAAATTAAAATTTTCGCCGATGGGGCTGAAAAAAAAGGCATTTTGGAAATGCGCCAACAGCCTTATATTTCCGGATTTACTACCAATCCTACTTTAATGTGCAAAGCTGGAATTCGAGATTATAAAGCTTTCGCTATGGATATTTTAGCGCATATCCGCGATCTACCGCTGTCCTTCGAAGTTTTCTCTGATGATTTCAATGAAATGTACCCGCAAGCGCTAGAAATCGCCAGTTGGGGTGAAAATGTCTATGTCAAAATCCCTGTGACCAATACCCGCGCTGAAAGTTCCTTACCTTTGATCCGTAAACTTTGTCAAAAAGGTGTCAAGCAAAATGTCACCGCATTGATGACCCTCAAACAAGTAACGGAAGTAGCTCAAGCCTTAGCTAACGGCCCATCCGCATACATTTCGGTATTCGCCGGCCGTATTGCCGATACCGGTAGAGACCCTGTGCAAATCATGAGTCAAGCATTAACACAAATGCGGCCTTATCCTCAATTAGAGTTGATCTGGGCCAGTCCACGTGAACTTTTAAATATTTTTCAAGCAGACGCTATTGGCTGTCACATCATTACCGTTACCAATGATGTCCTAAAAAAATTATCTTTAATCGGTAAAAATTTAGAAGAATATTCTCTGGAAACAGTAAAAATGTTTAGAGACGACGCTGTTAAAGCGGGGTTTGTCATTGAAACAGCAATTAATGAAATTGCTTAGCATAGCAAGGTAAATAAATGTCAAAACAGGTTGCAATCTCGATTATTGTGCCGGTTTATAAAGAGGAAAATAATATAAAACCGTTCTTAAACCGCATAGAACCAGTTTTGCAACAATTAAAAATCACTTATGAAATTCTGTTCTGCCTTGATCCTTCTCCTGATAATACGGAAGGAGTCATTCAAGAACAAATTCAAAGAAATCCAAACATCCGTTTAATTGTTTTTTCTCGACGTTTTGGTCAGCCGTCCGCCACCATGGCCGGTATTTTAATGTGCCAAGGCGATTCTTGTTTAGTAATTGACGTGGACCTGCAAGACCCTCCGGAACTGATTCCTGAAATGTTTAGCCAATTACAACAAGGCTATGAAGTTGTTTATGCCAAACGCCGTTCACGTAAAGGCGAAACTTTGGTTAAACGCACCATAACTTATCTAGGTTATAAAATCATCAATCGCTTAAGCGACGTCCATATTCCCAGAAATACAGGTGATTTCAGAATTATGTCGAGACGAGTGATTGAAGAGTTGCGAAAACTGAATGAATCACACGGTTTTTTGCGTGGCTTAGTGGCATATGTTGGGTTTAAACAAGCATTTATTGAATATGACCGCGACCCTCGTTATTCCGGAAAAGGCAACTACAATCGCTTCTTTGGTTCGTTAAAAATCGGCTTAAATGGATTGATTAGTTTCAGCAGCCGCCCATTACAACTCATGTCTTTTATCGGAGCTTGTTTAGCTGGGTTAAGTTTTTTAATCGGCGCTTGGTATCTGCTGCAGAAGCTGCTCAATTTTGATATTACACCCGGACTTTCCAGCACCATTTTATGCATTACTTTCTTTGCAGGGATTCAATTGCTTTGTTTCGGGTTGATCGGTGAATATATCAGCCGAATATACGACCAAGTAAAAGGCCGGCCTTTATATATAATCGACAAAATCACTGAAAATAAATCTTAATGCCAATAATTCCGGCTGCGGCAGGGATTGCTGGTGACGACCCGCCTCTTGCGGCGGCCCAAGAAATTGATTATCATTATTGATTTGTTCAAGATGAGAATAAAGAGGTAGCGATTTTATGCCGACTATTGAGATTAATGAAAGAGGTTCCTTTGATTTGGCCATGCGTCGTTTCAAACGCGCGTGTGAAAAGGCAGGTATTATGAGTAAATTACGCCAAATCGAGAACTATGAAAAACCGACCGCCAAAAGAAAACGTAAAAAAGCCGCAGCGGTTAAACGTTATCAGAAGAAACTCCAAAAAGAACAAGAAATTTTAGAAAGAGAACGTACTCGTTATTAATTGGACCTTTCATCATGACCACCAGTCCCTTAAAAAATCGCATTCAAGAAGATATGAAAAACGCGATGCGTTCCAAAGATACCGAACGCCTGGGAGTCATTCGCTTATTATTGGCCGCCATGAAACAGCGTGAAGTCGATGAACGTATTGACCTATCCGACAATGATATCATTCAGATCCTTAATAAAATGATCAAACAACGCTTGGACTCGGCCTCTCAATTCCAAGTCGCCAATCGACTCGATTTAGCCAGCAAAGAAAAAAAGGAAATCGAAATCCTAGAGCAATATTTGCCTACGCAAATGAGTGAAGCAGAAGTAGATATCGTCATTCAAAATGCGATTAATACCACTCGTCCCACTTCTATGCAAGAGATGGGAAAAGTCATGGCATATCTCAAAGAACAACTGGCCGGCCGGGCGGATATGGCTAAAGTCAGTGCTAAAATTAAAGAAATTTTAAAAGAACTGAAAACCTAATTTGGCGAATAAAATACCTAATTCTTTTATCCAGGAAGTTCTTGCCCGGAATGATCTCATCGAAATTATTCGCAGCCGTATCTCCTTAGTACAACGAGGAGATAACCACAAAGCCAAATGCCCATTTCATGAAGAAAAAACCCCCTCTTTCTCAGTAAGCCATAGCAAACAATTTTATTATTGTTTCGGCTGTGGCGCCAACGGAAATGCCATTGGCTTTTTGATGGCTTTTGATCGCATGGAATTTTTAGAGGCGGTAAGTTATCTGGCCGCCCGAGCCGGACTAGAACTGCCTGAAAAAGAAGCAACCACAGATAACCAACGTTACCAATTGATTTATCAAGTTCTAGACCAGGCCGAACAATTTTATTATCAATGTTTGCGCAGTCACCGCAAAGCCATTGACTATTTAAAATCGAGAGGAGTCTCAGGGGCCATCGCCAAAACTTTTGGCATTGGCTATGCTCCGGATGGATGGCAAGAGTTACCAAAGCATTTTAATCAACATAAAGAATTAACTGAGGAACTCACTCAAGCTGGATTATCAGTTTTAAAAAATAATCAATTATATGATCGTTTTCGGGACAGAATCATGTTTCCTATTCGCAATACCCAGGGAAAAATTATAGGCTTTGGCGGCCGCACCTTGGGTCAAGACCCAGCAAAATATTTAAATTCACCAGAGACAGCTGTTTTCCATAAAGGGACAGAATTGTATGGATTGTATGAGGCGAGAAAAAACACAGCCAAACTCAGTCAATTGATCGTGGTTGAGGGTTATATGGATGTAGTGTCTTTACACCAGTACGGGATCACCCAAGCAGTCGCCACATTAGGAACCGCCGTAACCGCTCATCAAGTTCAAAAATGTTTACGCTATGTCAATCACATTACATTTTGTTTCGATGGTGATAGAGCAGGCCGTAGCGCAGCTTGGAAAGCGCTGATCATTGCTTTACCACTGCTGCGAGAGGGCATCCATATTGATTTTTTATTTTTACCCGAAAAAGAAGACCCTGATAGTTTAATCCGAAAAGTAGGTTCAACAGGTTTTTGGCAACTCTTGCAAAATGCGCCAGAATTACCTGAGGTATTTTTCAATGAACTTAAAAAACAATTTCCAATAGACACACCCAGCAACAAAGCCCATTTCGGTCAACAGGCCTTGCATCATCTTAATACCATGCCGCATGGCTTATTTCGGCAGTTAATGCTGGAACAACTTGCCAAAGAATTGAAAATGTCTATCGACGCATTAGGAGCCATCCTACCCTCTGCTGCTGAATCCAGCACCTATAAAACCCAGCCAGAAAACCCCAAAGTTAACAAGCGCTCTTCAACCAGCAATACTTCAGTAATTGAAGAAAAATTAATCGGCTCTTTACTACAATATCCTGTTTTAGCAGTAGATTTTCCTTTCAAAGGGTATGGTTACCCTCTTAACCCTGAGGGGGACAAATTGAATATTCTGTTAGTTAAGGTCTGGCAGAAGTTGACTGAACGACCGACACTCAGTGTTGGTGAACTATTAGCAGAAGCAGATACTGAAGAAAGCCTGCAAATCACCCGGCTCGCAGCCAAACCAAAATTACTGACATTAGATATGATTAAAGTGGAATTTCTAGCCGGCCTCCAAACCATTAAACAAAAATTAACAGAAGCTGAAATGCAGCTATTAGTGGAAAAAGCCAAAAAATCTCAATTAAATTTAGAAGAAAAGCGGAAATTACAAGCTTTATTGTCTACACTTAAAAATGATGCTAGTGATCGGAATAAAGAGTAACTCCCTCTATTTTTAGAATGGGTCACAGCTTCAAAAAATTCAGTATATACATTAGTAGTGAGACTACATTGGCAGGAATGGCATGTTTCACTGAATTCGGGGCGCACCCTTGATTTTTTCATACAACGCCCCAAACCATCGCTATGGATAGCGGCAACAGTGAATTGTGCTGGACCTGCCTGTAACGTCTAGATTATCGGGCAGACTAGTGCTAAAATGTCTGCCCCCTATGGGTAGAGAGTATAGCGATGGCAGATGAACAAAAAGTTATTTTCAGCGCACTTTTAGAAGAAGCGCATCATAAAGGTTACTTACTTC
>JAFEDN010000141.1 GCA_018241585.1 Pseudomonadota bacterium
TCAAGGGAAAGGTCGCTACCGCTCTCCTTTCCCTTGCGAACCCTCATCAGGATAGATGATTTTTGCTTCAGCGGGAACTGCTGGTAAAACTAATTTAAGAAGGAATCCGGTTTATGACTGAAAAATCAGGAGGCTTAGCTGGTGTTACAGCAGGTCAAACCAAAATCGCTACTGTTGGAAAAGAAGGTGTTGGTTTAAGCTATCGAGGCTATACCATAGAAGATTTATCAAAACATGCCGGCTTTGAAGAAGTGGCTTATTTATTGATTTACGGGGAATTACCTAACCTATCGCAATTAAAACAATATCAAAAAAAATTAATTGAATTGAGAAAGCTGCCTGAAACTTTGAAAAAAATATTAGAGCTGATTCCACAAACCGCCAACCCCATGGATGTGCTGCGCACCGGTTGCTCTATCCTCGGAACGCTTGAACCGGAAACGGCTCAATACTCCGGGATTGAAATTGCTAATCGGCTCATTGCTGTTTTTCCCGGAATGTTGTTATATTGGTACCATTTCCATAACAGCCAACAGAGAATAGAAACCGAACTAGATGTTCCCAGTACAGCCTGTTACTTCCTGCAATTGCTGCATCGCGATAAACCGGAACCAATACAAATGGATGCCCTAAACACTTCTTTAGTACTCTATGCAGAGCACGAATTTAACGCGTCCACTTTCGCTGCTCGTGTTACCACCGCGACTCTTTCAGACTTCTATTCAGCGATATGCAGCGCAATTGGCACGCTCCGTGGCCCATTACACGGTGGAGCTAACGAAGAAGCCTTGAAATTAATTGAGAAATTTAAAACCGTCGAAGAAGCTACTTCCGGTCTGCAAAATATGTTAGCTAATAAAGAGTTAATTATGGGATTTGGGCATCGGGTTTACAAAAATTGTGATCCTCGATCGCCTATTATTAAAGAATGGGCCAAGAAATTAGCTAGGCAGAACCATGATCGTGAGTTGTTTGCTATTGCTGAAAAGATTGAAAAAATAATGTGGGATCAAAAAAAACTATTCCCCAATTTAGATTTTTATAGTGCGTTAGTTTATTACTTTTGTGGCATACCGATTGAATTTTTTACTCCTTTGTTTGTTTTTTCCAGAATTAGTGGTTGGGCTGCCCATATTTTAGAACAACGCGCAAACAATAAAATTATCAGACCGATCGCAGAATATATAGGCCCCTCGATCCGTTCATATATTGAGTTAAATGTGAGGTAGAGGATGAGCTTAGAAGTGATTTCTAATAAAAGACCAGAATTTGATGCAGAAATTATCAAAATAGCTGATTATATCTGTAATTATTCAATAGATAGCGAATTAGCCTATGAAACCGCTTATTATGATTTGTTAGACTCTTTTGCATGCGCGTTGATGGCGTTAAAATTTCCTGATTGCACCAAACTTCTAGGCCCGGTAGTTCCTAAAGCGGTATTGAAAAATGGCGCTAAAATTCCAGGAACAGCGTATAGACTAGAACCGGTTCAAGCTGCCTTTAATTTCGGGGCCATGATTCGTTGGCTCGATTATAATGATACTTGGCTGGCTGCCGAATGGGGTCATCCATCGGATAATTTAGGCGGCTTATGCACTTTGATGGATTACCTTAACCGGCAAAGACCAAATCATACAAAATATACTATGCATAATTTGTTAACCGCCATGATTAAGGCCCATGAGGTCCAGGGGGTGATTGCCTTAGAAAACAGCTTTAATCGTGTTGGTTTAGATCATGTGGTTTTAGTCAAAGTTGCAACCGCGGGTGTCGCGGCTCATTTGTTGGGTGGGGATCGGGAAAAAGTTTGCAACAGTCTTTCTCAAGCGTGGTTAGATGGACAAAGTTTAAGAACCTATCGCCATGCTCCCAACACTGGTTCTAGAAAATCTTGGGCTGCCGGAGACGCTACCAGCCGTGGGGTCCGGTTAGCATTACTCAGTTTAGCTGGAGAGCCGGGTTATCCGAGCGTTCTTAGTGCTAAAAGATGGGGAGTTTACGATGTTTATTTTCAGGGAAAACCTTTAACTTTTAAACGGCCCTTTCAAAGCTACATTATGGAGAATATCCTTTTTAAAATTGCTTTTCCGGCGGAATTCCATGCTCAAACTGCAGCAGAAGCGGCCATACAACTTTTCCCTCAAGTGCAAGGCCGTTGGCAGGAGATTGATAAAATCAAAGTGACCACTCAAGAATCTGCTATGAGGATTATCAATAAGCAAGGCCCCTTGTATAGCCCTGCCGACCGGGATCATTGTCTGCAGTATGTCATAGCAGTGGGTTTACTGTTTGGTAAGCTCACGGCTGAGTCATACCAGGATCAAACTGCAAAAGACCCGCGGATTGACCAGCTACGCGAAAAAATGGTAGTGGTTGAAAATCCAGAATTCAGCAAAAATTATTTGGACGCCGATAAACGGTCTATCGGTAATTCGATTCAAGTATTTTTTAAAGATGGCAGTAGTACCGAACTATTAGCCATTGAATATCCAATTGGTCATCGCAGACGCAGAGCAGAAGGGATTCCTCATTTAATGAAGAAATTTTCCGATAGCGTCCAAGCACATTTCCCCAGTGAACAAGCCGAAAAGATAATAGCATTAGCTAAGAATCGTAAAAAACTCCTCAAGATGTTAGTGCATAAATGGAATGATCTATGGTTTTTTTAGGTACTCAATCACGTATTTTAATTACAGAATGGCAAGGTTTGGCTAAAATTATTGTAGCTCATAGTGTCCCTTCTCAAGAGAAAGTGATTACTAATATAGAAGACCTTGAGAGTTTTGATATTGAAAATTTAGAAAATATCACTTTTTCTACTGGGGACGAAATTCCCAATATTCTGACAGAAAAACATCTCAATGCGGCTCTGCAAGGACCTTATCATGGATTTATTCTGGATAAAATGCGAGCTTATGCCTATGTAGCTCGCTTTCGTTTAGAATTGCATCTTCAAAAGGAAGAAATCTTTAAAAATAAACGAGCTGTGCTTGATCAATCAGAGCAGATACCTGCCAAAAAATTAACTAAATTAACTGCCGATCAATTAGATCAAATGCAAAGTGATTTAGATCAGTTGACCGAACAACACGATCAACAATGGCGTGAGCTTATCAATGAATGGAGTGATCAACTACTCTCTTACTTTCAACAAAGCCAGGTCTCTTTAACCGAGCGTGAGATTAATGGCATGAAAGAAGAAGATGTCGCCGCAGAAATTTTGCCTCGTTTTATTGAAATCGGGTTAAAATTACCCGAAAAAGATTATTCGACGTTATCTTGTGCTGATTATTTGTATCTTAAAACGCTTTTAACTTTGCAAAGCGCGCTAAGCCGCCAACATCAGGTACATGAACTAAAAGATATCGAAGAAAAGATTAAAAAATACAAAACAGTTTGGGGTGAGATAGAAAAGCACGAAAAAGCGCTGCTGAGTCAGCAGCTCAAGACCACTGAAGAGGTCATTTCATTCTTGATGACTTAATGATCCATCGACGTCAGCCCGACGGGGTGGTAGAGGGAGCTTTTTCAGTGTCTGACAGGACCGCAAGGCGATTACCTGCGAACCCTTAACGGTTTTTGAAAATATCAGCGCGGCTTTGGAATCTAACTGCTTAATGGAGTGTATGGTATGGTTGATCTGCCACGTGGTTTTTTACCTATCCAAGACCCTCTGCCTCAACTCCCCCACTCGTTTGCTCAATGGGAAGCCTTTGCCAAAGAAATCCCGAAAATATTACTCACTAATCAATACCGGCAACTGCTTCTCCAATTGTCGCCTTTTCCTACCGATCAATTGACTGTTCCGGAAGAATGGGAACGCGCTATGCTCATTTTGTCCTACCTTGGGCAAGCTTATGTATGGGCAGATTTGCACCACCCTGCGCACGTTATTCCAGAGGTGCTAGCCGTGCCTTGGCACAAAGTGGCTTATAAATTAGCACGTCCGCCGATCTTATCGTATGCTTCCTATGCCCTATACAATTGGAGACGATTAGACCCTAAAGAAAAAGTGGAGCTAGGCAATATCATTTTGTTGCAAAATTTTTTAGGCGGTATGGATGAAGAATGGTTTATTTTGGTTCATGTCAATATTGAAGCCGAAGCAGCCTTAGCAATTAATGCTTTGGTTCCTGCTATAGCAGCATCACAAGCCAATGACGGTGATCAGGTATTAAAGCAATTACAAATTATCAAACAAAGTCTAGAAAAAATGTGTTTAGTTTTAAAGCGCATGCCGGAACGGTGTGATCCATATATCTATTTCAATCGGGTTCGGCCTTATATTCATGGTTGGCAAGATAATCCGGCTTTACCTGAGGGTGTTATTTATCAGGGAGTGGCCGAATATGGCCATAACCCTGTTAAATTTAAAGGGGAAACTGGCGCTCAGAGCACCATTGTTCCGATAATGGACGCATTTTTTGGCGTTGAACATGAAGATAATCCATTGCAACAGCATTTAATCGAAATGAAAGAATATATGCCGGCACTGCATCGAGATTTTTTAGCTGCTATCTCAAAGCAGAGCCAAATTCGTGCTTTTATCGAAAAGAACAAAAATTCCCTAGCTCAATTAGCAGAAACTTATAATGCCTGTTTAGAACTGCTGTATCAATTTCGGGCTACACATTTAAGCTATGCTGCTCACTATATTCAGCAACAAAGTCGAACTACCAGTGGTAATCCCACTGATATCGGCACCGGGGGTACTCCCTTTATGGAATATTTAAGAAAACATTTGGCAGAAACTAGGAGGTATTTTTTATGAGAAATTTGAAACGAGGCCGTTCCCTAACTGTTGGATATTATCATAATGGTATGGGAATATTTGAAATCAGCAAGACGCCTACTACACCCGATTCCGAAGAAAAGAAACCCAGTCAATTGACCTCTTTTACACTGATTCGGTCTCGATCCACTGATCTTCCTAATGCCTCAAAGAAAAGCAAAGCAATCAATGGAATCGGTAGAGTTAAAAGCGCAGAAAACTTAAAAAACGACCCTCATTCAGAAGTGGTTATGGTGAATTT
>JAFEDN010000142.1 GCA_018241585.1 Pseudomonadota bacterium
CTTAGCAGCAGCAGCCGGCGCCTCCGGCATGGTGGGTGGACAAATGCTTGATATAGAAGCTGAAAACCAGAAAATTTCTTTAGCCGACTTGGAAAATTTACATCGTTTGAAAACCGGAGCTCTAATTAAAGCCAGCGTCGGTTTAGGGGCCATAGCTGCTGGTTGCTTAGATCAAGTTTTATTGCAAGAACTGGATCAATTTGCAGCTTGTATTGGTTTAGCTTTTCAAGTACAGGATGATTTATTAGATGTAGAAAGCACCACTGAAATTTTAGGGAAAAAAGCTGGAGCAGATCAAGCATTAAATAAATCCACTTATCCTAGTTTAATGGGATTGGACGCCGCAAAGCAGCATTTACAACTTCTGTACGAGCAGGCCGCCGCTCTGCTAAGAAAAATGCCGATTGATGTCACCGCTTTGCAACAAATCTTATTTATGCTGCAAAATCGTAATTCTTAATCACTTTCGAATTTAAATTAGATAAAAAGAGGGTATATGAAAGCCTATCAGCAATTAGAGACTGCTTTTCGTCAGTTGGCGCACTTAAATCACGTTAGCGCGATTTGCCACTGGGATGAAGCCGTGATGATGCCTCCAGGTGGAGGTGCAGCCAGAGCTGAAGCGCTAGCAGGATTACAAGCTTTTCGTCATCAACAATTAACTAATCCGAAGATAAAAGATTGGTTAGAACAAGCGAAAAGCGCAGTGAATTTAACCAATTGGCAAAAAGCCAATCTTTATTGGATGCAAGATAATTATTTAAAAGCCAGCTGTTTGCCTTCTGATTTAGTACAACGTTCCGAGTTAGCCTTTATTCGATGCGAACAAGCGTGGCGGATGTTGCGAGCTGAAAACAATTGGTCAGACTTCCTGCCGTTATTAAAAGAAAACTTAGCTCTGATCCGGGAAGCGGCCCAAATCAAATCTGAAGTATTTGCAATGGACCCGTATGATTGTTTGATTGAACAATTTTCACCGGGACTGTCTCAGAAAATAATCGACCCTATTTTTGAGCAATTAGCAGCTTTCCTTCCTCAATTTGTGGCACAAGTCATGGCCAGACAGCAACCAGCTGAATCGATTTTGGGTCATTTCCCTATTGAAAGCCAAAAACAATTAGGTTTGCAATTAATGCGAGCCATCGGTTTTGATTTCAACCATGGCCGGTTAGATGTCAGTCATCACCCATTTTGTGGAGGTGTGCCTCAGGACGTGCGGATTACTACTCGCTATACCGAAAATGAGTTTATTTCTGCTTCCATGGGTATATGCCATGAAACCGGTCACGCATTGTATGAACGAGGCTTACCAACAGAATGGTTAAATCAACCGGTTGGAGAAGCTTTGGGTATGGCGGTGCATGAGAGCCAATCGCTGCTGATTGAAATGCAAGCCTGCCGCAGCATTGAGTTTATGCAATTTTTATCGCCTTTAGTTAAAGAGTATTTTGGCGATCAACCGGTTTTTTCCGCTGAAAACTTATATCGGCATTATACGACGGTTCGTCCGGGTTTAATTCGAGTAGATGCCGATGAAGTGTGTTATCCCTTGCACATTATTTTGCGCTATCAATTGGAAAAGCAATTAATAAAAGGAACAATCGATTGTGAAGCTTTGCCGGAGATATGGCATGATTATATGCAAAAATATTTCAATTTGAGTACCTGTAATGATTTCCGTAACGGTGTAATGCAAGATGTTCATTGGCCTTCAGGAGCTTTTGGATATTTCCCTGCCTATACTATCGGTGCAATTATTGCCGCACAATTATTTCAAACTGCTATTCGAACCGATTCTGAAATTCCTGAGCAATTAACTCGTGGAAATTTCAAATTATTAGTGGATTGGTTAAGGAACAATGTGCACAGTAAAGGCCGTTTGTTAAATATGAACGATTTGTTAATTCAGGCGACCGGTCAACCGCTCACAGCCGATTTTTTCCTCAAGCATTTACAAAATAGGTATGGTAAATAATCATTCATTTCTAATGCTCCCTTAAGGTTATGCCTGTAAAATAGACAATATATAAAAATATAATGACCCCATCGGTTGGTTTACAAATGGCGCTTATGAGTAAAAATGGTGGCTGTTATACACAAAATCAAATAAACTCGTGGGCTATTGAAGCTGGATTTGAGAGTCATGGTATTCTTTTACTAGAAACTCAACCTGATAGTATGTTGTGCATATTTAAAAAAATTAGTATGTTTTAGCTCTTGCTGTTGCAATCATTTTTTTCAAAAAAGTATGCACATCGGTTACCGAATTGAGATGATATTTGGCAAATAAATTTGGAGCGCCAACGTGAATGGCGATGTTATTTTGAGGAGATATTTGATACATCGTTTCATCTGTTTCATCATTACCTAGTGTGAATAATGTATCTTGTGCCGTGTTGTATTGCTGATGTTGCAGAATTTTTCCAACCGCATAACCTTTATTGGTAATCAGCGGTCTAATTGAGAGCATCTTGTTGTGATGGAAGGCTCCAAAAAGAGTATTTTCCAGCAATTGGGCAATCGCTGCTACTAATTCTCGAGCTCGGGCTTCTCCAAAAATTGGTTCACATTGTTGATAATGCCAAGTAAGCGAAAATTGCTTAGCTTCAATGTAAGCGCCTGGAACTTGTTGAGTATAAACTTGCAATAGGTCCATGATCTTGTCTTTTATGACCGAAAATTCTTCGGTTTCTAATGGTGTCTGCCAAATACGGTCGCGATATAATTGAATCAAAGTACCTTGTTCAGCAATAATATTGATAGGCAAATCCACAAAATAGTCATTACAAAAATCACGAGATCGATGGGTCAGCAATGTAAATTCTAATTGTTCGATCGAGGCTAATTGATCGATTAATTCTACGTTTTCTAAAGACGGTGTAGATTGATCGAATTGACTAGAACCAGGTGCTAACGTTACCTCATAATCTAAAAAAATAAAGCATCGTTTAGTGGGTTCGATCCGATTAATTAAATTATTAAAGCCCTGAACTTGCAGTAGCACAGAATGAGTATGATTGCGTTTAACAGTTGCTTGCCAATTTTGAATAAAATTTTGCAGCCAGAAAATATTATCATTTTTTATTATCCTGGCTCGCAATTTAGCTAAACGTTGGTGACGCTCTTTGACATCCATGGTTAAACCTTGATGCAACGCTTGAGTAAATTGATTGATATCATAGGGATTAATTAATAAAGCTTCTCCCATCTCTGCCGCAGCGCCGGCCATTTCGCTCAATATTAATATGCCATCTTCATCTTCCCTGACGGCTACGTATTCTTTACAGACAAGGTTTAAGCCATCTCGTAACGGCGTTACAATCGCTATGCGCGCCAGCCTATAAAAAGCCATAATTTCATTTTCGTTAAACGAACGATATAAATATTGCACCGGGGTGTAACCCGGAGCGCCAAATTCACCATTAATCTGCCCGACTAATTGTTCTACCTCAGCCCTAAGATGGATATATCGAAGTATGTCGGAACGTGTTGGGACACATATTTGAATCAAAATGACTTTGCCGATGTGTTCCGGGAACTGATGCAGTAACTGTCGAAAGGCCATCAATCGTTGGGGCAGTCCTTTGGTATAATCCAGCCGGTCAATTCCTAATAATACGGTCCGATTTCCGATTTCGCGCGCTAATTGAAGAACCGTTTGCTGCTGGTGATTTTTGGTAATAGATTTTTTGATTGATTTAATATCTACTCCCAAAGGCTGAGCAATCACTTTGATACGCCGGTTTTGATATAGAATTTCATCTAATTTAGCTGAATTGCCCAATAATCGAGTCACACTTTGGATAAAATGACGAACGTAATCGTAAGTATGGAATCCAATTAAATCTGCCCCTAATAGACCAGTCAAGATAGCTGTTCTGGCCTGTAAAATGCGAAATAATTCAAATGAGGGGAACGGAATGTGATGAAAATAAGCAATAGATAATTCGGGATTGGCATTGCGGAGCAATGCTGGGAGATACATTAGTTGATAATCGTGTACCCAAATTTGATCACCGGGTTTGGTTAAAGAAAGAATTTTTTTAGCAAATTCTTGGTTAATATATTCATATGCGGGCCAGTTATTGGCCGCAGATTCAATATAGTCAGGAAAATAGTGAAATAAAGGCCAGATTTCATTGTTACTGGCCCCACAATAAAAATCTTCATACTCTGATTTTGGTAAATCGACTGCAATCAGTCGTTCTTCTGATAATTTAGCTTTCAGGCTCTGGTAACGGCTATCCTCTTGAAATAATCCGCAATGTCCTACCCATAAACAACCTGGATCATTATGAATTTCTCTTAGCCCGGTAACCAGTCCTCCAGAACTTTTTTTTAGAATAAACCTTTGATTATTTTTATTTAATTCTGCTGTTACCGGTAATCGATTCGATACTAAGATCATTCTATTTTTCATAAAATAAATTTAGCATCTTTATTCGATATTGCCCTATTTTTGAACAATCACCAAAACGGCGAATATGAATATTCAATTCAAAATAGATTTTGCTTTTAGCAGCTAAAATTTGTATAATTCGAAATCAATATGTTTAAATCACGTTATTTAAAAGATTATCAATTGCTTCCAAACGCTCTATCTGGAGAAGATGCTTTAATCAAACATTTATCAGATAAAAAAATAGCCGTGTTCTTAGATTATGACGGCACCCTTACTCCTATCACGCCGCACCCTGAAGAAGCGGTACTCAATTCCGAAATGCGCCATACTATTCAGGAATTAGCGCGTCAAAAATTAGTCGCCATTGTCAGTGGCAGAGATAAAAAAAATATCCAAGAATTGGTGGCGCTGCCTAACCTTTTTTACATCGGCAATCATGGTTTTGATATAGAGGGGCCACCCCTAGGAATTCCTGCTGGAGCGAACTCCGCCTTACCCGATGAGGGATTGCAAGGGGGAGCAGAGCGGCAGCGGCCTTCCTCTTCATTACTGAGATCAGGCTCTGCTTGGGCTCAGTATAAAAACCAGGAAGCAGCGGCAGCTGCTGTCCCGCCTGC
>JAFEDN010000143.1 GCA_018241585.1 Pseudomonadota bacterium
TTCGTCAAATATGGAGCTATAGTGGCCGTTCCCATCTACACCGTGAACGATTACTTAATTAGAGCTATTAGTTGTATAAACTCCGGGTCTTGAGGTTGATCTATACCAAACAGCCATTTTGCTAAAATGGGATCGGGTTGATCTAATAACCGGATAAAACCCTGCTGTTGATCGAAAGGTAATTGGTCGTATTGTTGTTCAAAAAACCGGTTTAAAACAATATCCAACTCCAGCATGCCACGCCGGCATTTCCATGCAACCTGTTTGTGATTACTCATAGGTATTAAATTTTACTCGTCGAGTTACGTGGCAAAATAATTCATAAGCGATAGTATCGGCGTAAGTTGCTATTTGTTCAGCAGGTAAACCTTCCCCCCATAAAACCACAGGGTCACCTACCTTAGCATTAGGAGCGTGACCAAGGTCGACGGTAATCATATCCATGGAAACTCTACCCATTAACGGACATCGTTGACCTTGTATTAATACCGGCGTTCCACTGCGGGCATGACGTGGATATCCATCGCCATAACCCGCCGCGACCACTCCCAATAACATATCTTCAGGACATTGTTGAGTGGCGCCATAACCGACCCAATCTCCTTTTTTGGCGAAGCGAACCGCATTTAGATGGGATGTCAAAGTCATCACTGGCTTAAGACCTAATTGTTCCGCTGTTTGATTCAACAAGGGTGAGGCGCCATATAACATAATTCCTGGCCGAACCCAATCATATAAGCTACCACAATTAGAAAAAATAGCTGCAGAATTGGCTACACTTTTGGGGCCTGGAAATTCTTTTGTCAGCTTTTCAAAGAGCTGAATCTGCTCGGTATTGAGCAGATGTTTTGGCGTATCAGCGCATGCTAAATGGGTCATTAATCCTATTGGTTTTTGAATCCAATCGATCCTTTGTAATCTTTGCCACGCATCTATTAACTGATCGGGTAATAATCCCAGGCGATGCATTCCAGTTTCTAATTTTAACCAAACGGTAATAGCTGCTGACAAATGGGCCCGTTCCAATATCTCAATTTGGTATGGCTGGTGGATCACCACGGTCAATTGATGCTTTAAACAAAGCGCTACTTGATCGCTATGATCAAACCGGGACATGATAAAAATGGGCTGGCTGATGCCAGCCTCGCGCAACGAAATGGCTTCTTCGATGGCTGCTACTCCGAAGCCATCTGCTTCGGAGAGCGCTTTGGCAATTCTAATTAAACCATGACCATAAGCATCGGCTTTGACCATTGCCAGAATTTTGCTGTGAGGAGCAAGGGATCGGACCGTTAAAAAGTTATGATGCAAAGCAGATAAATTGATTTGTGCACATACTTCGCCATTCACACAAAAGACCCTACCGTTTCTATGCCAGCATAGTTTTCAAATTTGGTTAAATTTCCTAAGAAAGTGACTTTGAAATCTCCAGTCGGACCATTACGTTGCTTGCGAATTAAAATTTCAGCCACATTTTTATCAGCGGTTTCTTTATTGTAGACTTCGTCTCGATAAATAAAAGCAATTAAGTCTGCATCTTGTTCAATAGCTCCTGATTCCCGGATGTCTGACATAACTGGTCTTTTGTCGGTTCGTTGTTCCAAACTACGGTTTAATTGGGATAGGGCAATTACTGGTGCATCTAATTCGCGGGCTAACGTTTTTAAAGATCGAGATATTTCGGATAATTCTAAAACCCGGTTTTCTCTAAAACCCGGAACATGCATTAGTTGCAGATAATCTACCACAATTAACCCTACTCCATTGTTTTCTCTAGCAATTCTTCTGGTACGAGAGCGTACTTCAGAGGGGGTCAAACCAGCGGAATCATCAATAAACATCCGAGTTTCTGCTAAAAGCGATACTGCCATGGTAATTCTGGGCCAATCTAAATCGCTTAATTTCCCAGTTAGCACTTTACTTAAATCGACCCTGCTCAGTGAGGATAACATTCTCATGGCTAAGGATTCTGCCGGCATTTCCATACTGTAAATCACTACGGTTTTTTTGGTTTTAATGGCGACATTTTCAGCGATATTCATGGCGAAGCTGGTTTTACCCATCGAGGGTCTGCCAGCAACGATGATTAATTCTCCTTTCTGCAAGCCTGAAGTCATTTTATCAAAATCTGTAAAACCTGAAGAAACTCCGGTTAGTGCATCACCACGGCGAAATAAGTCATCAATCTTGCCGGTTGTTCGGGCTAATACTGTATTAATGTCGATAGGGCCTGACTCACGTGAGTGTTGAGAGGCTACGTGAAACACTTGTTGTTGGGCTACGTCTAGTAACTCTCTACTTTCTTCTCCGGTGGCGGAGTAGGCTTGTTCGGCGAGGTCTGTGCCGATGGTAATTAACTGACGAAGTATGGCTCGTTCTCTGACTATATTGGCATAGGCTTGGATGTTGGCGGCTGTCGGAGTATTTTTTGCTAATTCGAACAGATATCCCTCACCTGCAACCATTTCTAATTGCTGTCGAGTTTTTAAAATTTCGGAAACGGTGAGCACGTCGAAAGGCATGTTACGTTCAGCGAGATGGCACATTGCTAAATAAATTAAACGGTGATCGTTACGATAAAAATCTTCAGCTATTAACTGATCGGACATTCGATCCCAAGCTTTATGATCAATCAACAGCGAGCCTAAAACAGCTTGCTCTGCTTCGAGTGAATGCGGAGGAATTTTAGGCTGAGATGTTATGTTTCGATCTTTCTTAAAAGAATTCATAAACCCTTTTAGATTGTGGGATGCAAAATTTTAATTTATTCCATACATCGTGAATATTTTTGACGATAGCCAAGGGTGCCGCGGATGGATCGCATTAGGGGTCCTGTCAGACTCCACTTTTTTGGTTTGTTTGAGTACAAACAAACCAAAAAAGCCCCGTCTGCCCTGCCACCCCGTAACTGGCGCCTTGGCTATCGCCAAAAATATTCACTTTAAAATGCGTTCAAATTCGAAAAATGATAGCGATAATTCTAAGCCTAACACATTAAGCCAGGGCTATTTTGCCATGTACTTTGCTTAGTGAGAACTACTGCTAGTTTCGCTGATCACTTTCACTTTGACAGGAACCATCACGGCGTTATGCAGTTTCAGGGTTATTTGGTATTCACCTAATTGGCGGATTGGCCCTTCAGGCATTACCACTTCTTTCTTCTCAACAGCAATGCCTTTTTGAGTAGCTGAAACAGCGATGTCACGAGGTCCAATTGAACCAAATAATTTACCTTCATCACCTGCTTGCGCTTCAATCACTATCTCAATTTCAGCTAATGCTTTGGCGCGGTTCTGAGCATTGGATAACACTTTGGCTGCATTTTTTTCGAATTCAGCTCGTCTTGCTTCAAAATCAGCAATATTTTCCGGCGTAGCTAAAACAGCCATGCCTTGCGGCAACAAAAAATTACGACCAAATCCTGGTTTGACAGAAACTTGATCACCTACTTTTCCAAGGTTAGCAACTTCTTGTTGTAATATAACCTGCATTTTAAACCCCCTTTTTAGGTAAATTTTTCACTATATAATGCTTGCGGATATCATACCAGCTATCAACATATCCAGCTAGCGCCAGAATCGAGATAACCACTACCGGCAAGAAAATCAATGCTATGTAAATAGCAACCAACAAATAAATAATTTTTTTGTTTTGACGAACCCACTTGTGTGCTAAACAAAGGCCGGCAATTGCTAAGGGCATAATGACTATCGGCAGTAAGTCGACAGCAATCGCTACGTGAAACAATGCAGCAATAACCACTATGGTCATCAAGGTTGCTAATACTGATCCACTGCGAATTTCAACAAATTCCTTTCCTAAACCTCCAGGCCGATATAAAGCTGCTTGCCACCATCGGGCAATCAATGATTGGCAGAAAGCGCTTAATAATATTATTAATCCAATGAAAATGCCTGTGGCCACAGGGGCCATATCATTAATCATTTGGCTGACTTTATCTTCAGAAATTTGTCCTGATACTAAAGTGTTGAACATGCCCTGATAATGGCTAAACAGAGCTTTCCACCAAGCTGAAACATCAGGTATAGCTAAGTAAAATCCAATAACAGCAATCACACCGATCACGGTTATGATCTCTATTACAAAACGCCAAGAAGTAGTGGCTCTTAATACCGAAGCTAATATCCACACTACCAGACAACGTAACAGCACCAAATCAATTAAGAAAGAATGTTTCCAAAAAGTGACCATTACCGCCGGAATGGCGACACCCACTAGAACTAACAGCCCTTCTTTGTAGCCTCGGCATAAGGTGGTAAATCCTACCAAAATCCCTGCTAAAAAACCGCCAGGCAATGCTAACAGCGGCAATACTGAACAAAGCATTGCCGCAGCCATTGCATGTACTGGATTAGCTAAAAGATACTGACCTAATTTACGCACCGTAGCACTTTACTCATGTGTATCACAATAAGGTAATAACGCCAAGAACCGAGCTCTTTTTATCTCGCGTGCCAAACGTCTTTGATCACCTGCTTTGCGGCCGGTAATTCGGCTAGGAACAATCCGCCCGGAATCCATAATATATTCTTTTAAAACCCGTAAGTTTTTATAATCAATTTCATTTTGACTTTCGGAACCGCTGGCAGGCGATGTAAACTTTTTACGACGATAATAGCTATTCATAATTAACGATCCTCCTCAGCAGTGAATTCACCATCTTTTTCAGCCACTTCCGCGATTTCAAATTCGGCTGTGTCGGCGGACCTTTGAGCGCGGTGTTGTGAACCATATTCTTGCTCTTTCAAAATAGAGGAGGGTTCGGTAATAGCGCGATCTCTTCTGATTATTAAGTTACGCAAAATAGCGTCATTGTACCGGAAAGCATTTTCTAACTCTTTTATAACCGAAGTGTTACATTCGACATTCATGAGTATGTAATGGGCTTTTCGTACTTTATTAATCGGATAAGCCAATTGCCGGCGGCCCCAATCTTCCAAGCGGTGAATTTGGCCTTTGCTGGTTTTAATCATCGATTGATAACGGT
>JAFEDN010000144.1 GCA_018241585.1 Pseudomonadota bacterium
CCCGTCTGGTCGGGCTGGACAGGCCAGAAGACATCGTCGGAAAAAACGATCAAGACTTAAATTGGCAACCGGGCGGTCACACGGCAGAAATTTTCCGGCAAGGAGATCAGGATACTTTAAACGGTCATCCCATAAACAATCAGCAAGAAACTCTGATTTTACCCAATGGTAAAAAACTGGTGACCTTAGTCAGCAAATTGCCGATCTGTAACGATGACGGTCAGCCTTTAGGTATTGTCGGTTATTTTACGGATATTACCGCTCTTAAAGACCAGGAACGTGAATTGCGCCGGGCTAAACAACAAGCCGACGCCGCTAACCAGGCCAAATCGTCGTTTATCACCAATATCAGTCACGACATGCGCACGCCTTTGTCGGGTATTATCGGTATGGCGCAGCAATTGGCTGAAAAGCTGCGCCATCCATCCGATAAAATGATCGCCCAGGATTTAATTCAATCCAGTCAAGTATTATTAAATTTGCTGAATCAGGTCATTGAGTTTTCCAAACACGAAGCGGGCGATTTGCCGGTGTATGAGATTCAATTTAATTTACGCGAATTAGTGGATCATATTGTCCGGCTAGTCAAGCCGTCAGTTCAAGACAAGCAACTTGATTTCCATATTGAATATGACAATAAAATTCCGTCCATACTGATTGGCGATCCCGTTCGGATACAGCGTATTTTGCTTAATTTAGTGGGTAACGCCATTAAATTTACACGCCATGGGTCTGTTGAGATACGTTTAATATGTATTCGGCGCAAGCACAGACGTGTAGTTATCCAATTTGAAGTGAATGACACCGGTATTGGTATTCCATTGGATAAACAGGCTTTAATTTTTACCCGTTTTGAACGGCTGCATCCAGCCTATCAAGGTCGATATCCGGGATTTGGCTTAGGATTGACGCTGGTCAAACAATTCATCACTGAATTAGACGGAGAGATTTCTGTCAACAGCGGAGAGGATCAAGGCACTCGCTTTACGGTGCTGATTCCTGTACGGGAATCCCTGGCATCTCAATGCTCCCCTAGAACCTCGGAATTTATTCCATCTCATGACCAGCAAGACAAAGTTTTATTAGCGGATCCAATCGCTCCTGTCATGCAGTCACCCGCGCCAAATAAAAAAATGATTCTCGTGGTAGAAGATCATCTCATCGTACAAAAAGCAGTTCAAAGTATGTTAACTAAGTCCGGTTTTGAAGTGCATACCGCAGATAATGGAGCGCAGGCGCTTACGCAAGTTAAATTGCATGATTATGATTTAGTGGTCATGGATTTAGGTTTGCCGGATCAAGACGGTTGTATTGTGGCAAAAGAAATCCGAAGCTGGCAACAGCAGAACCAGCGCCCGATTTCAATCATTATTGCCTTATCTGCGCATTTAGATGAGGAAAGTCACCAACGTTGTTTGGCAGCGGGTATGGTAAAAACTTTCGTAAAGCCGTTGGATGTGCAAAAAGTGCAGGAAATTTCGAGTTTATTGAAAACGGAAAAGCAAAAGAAAAAGAAAAAACAAAAGCATTCTTATCCCATCAACAAAAATAAAGCGGATTCATTCAATCGGAGGGTTTGTCATCATGAATAATTTGGAAATTGTCAACGAACAATTAGCACCACTGATTCAAAAAATTAAAAACCATACTCTCTATGCCACTATTGACTCTATTGAAAATTTGCGGATATTCATGGAGTATCATGTTTTCGCGGTTTGGGATTTCATTTGTTTGTTGAAGGAATTATATCATCGTTTAGTAACCACGCGCGCGCCGTGGTTCCCCCCGAAAGACCCTTATAGCGCGCACCTAATTAGCCGGATTTTAATCGAAGAAGAAAATGATCATACTGCAGATGGGCAAGCGCATTGTAGCCACTTTGAATTGTATTGTCAGGCCATGCAGGCCATCCACGCAGATACGCGGTCTATCCATTATTTTTTGAATCGCTTAAATGAGGGAGATATTTTGATCGCAGCAATGGAATCTGCTGGATTATCTGTGGCGATTCAGCAATTTGTATTAACAACGTTTAGTTTTTTTGACCAGGATATCCACATTTTAGCGGCGGCCTTTGTGTATGGCCGGGAGGCGATTACCGCCGCCATGTTTACGCCATTAATCCAGCAATTACAGCGCGCCATTCCTCAGCCTCATCAAGCCTGCATTCAACCGTTATTATATTATTTAAATAGGCATATCGAATTAGATCACCACGAACACTTTCCCCAGGCTTTAAAAATTTTGCATCATCTAGCCGGAGAGGATGAAAAAAAATGGCGTGAAATTGCGGTTCATGCTCGACTGGCGTTGCAGTCGCGTTTGGATTTTTTAAGCGCCATTCAGGAAAAAATCAAGCAGGTTGAAACCGTGACATGACCACTCTAATAAAATCGGGTAGTAAAGTCATCTAAAAAAAGGGCGTTTAATACATTTATATTCACTCTGGACTTTTTAAATCATTCTCAAATGCTTCAACCGGTAGTAACAAACCGTTGATGAGATGCCAAAGCATTCGGCTAATGCATCGATATTTTGGATGAACCCCCAAAAGAGGATAAAAATTCTTTTGGGAGTTAACAGGCTAGCGGCAAACCAATTTGCCTCACATTCCTGATCTTCTTCAGGATAAGTTTCGAGGAGATGCTGGTGATGTCGATAAAAAATTTCAGAGGGTTTATCGCTATGTAAATAATAGTGGCCTAATTCGTGCGCTACGGTAAATACTTTATGAAATAGCGGATCACTTTTTTTGACGATAATCAGACCTTTTTGACGATCATACATGCCGGCAAAGTCAGGATGACGAGTCTCTTTAGCCATGATTTCCAGTCCAGCCAGGTTAACCATTTTATTGAGATCAATGGGAGGCAGAATGTCTTTACCTTCCCCATAAGCCTCTCGAAGTAAATCCATGGTGAAACACTCAATTGAGATCAGGCGTTCTTGACTCAGGGGCATTCCAGATTTTTCCTGTTTTTCCTTGTTGGTTAATGCTAAAAATTTTTGACCCATCCACAATTGCTCATCAAAACTGATCCACCGGGGCATGAATTTTCTGCAGTATCGCTCTGATAATGGTTCTATAAACACGGAACAAGAGATCTTTCTTGATCATATTTTTATCTTCTTTAAGTCATCGTAAAAAATAATAGGATGGTTTAATTCTCTATTGCCGCATGAGATTTCAATACCGCCACCTGAATTTCCGCCGCCTTTAGCGCCTGTTTTAGCGTCTCTTGTTCCCGTGATGCATTAGCTAACTGAGTTTCCAGTTTTATGATCATTTCTTCAGCTAATTCGGCACGGCCTTCCGCTTTGGCTGCCGCATGATGTTCTGTATTTTGTTCTATCCATATCGCTTTAAGTTTCTCTGAAAATTCCTGGATTTGGTACTCTAGTGTGTCAATCCGTTCTTCGCGGGCGGAAAGTTGTTTTTCCAGCGATAAAATGCTTTGCTGGGCAGTAGCTTGTTCCGTTTGGCGCTGTGTCTCTAACTCTTGGTATCGAGCTTCAGATTCTTTCAGGAGTTCCGCCGTTTCTTGCAGTTGAGCTTCTATTTGTGTGCGAAGAACAGCTTCATCGGTTCGAATAATTTGCGCCACTCGGCCAAATTCAGCCCGCAGAGAGCTTTTTATACTTTCAGATAACTCATGGCCTGCTGCCGACTCTTCTAATGCGGATTCACTGCGCCATCGACGCAAATATTCCACAATCGTTGAATTAGAGCCGCCACCGAGGCGAGCCCGTAAACCACGCACCGAAGGCTTCTGGCCTTCAGCGAAGATAACCTGCAGTACTTCCATAAACGCAGCATAAGTCAGTTCTTTTTTGATCATATTTTGCCTCCTTTCAGGAATGTAACGTTACTGTAACGTTATTGTTATTGAATTTGAGCTGATTGTCAATGTGTAACCAATGATTCTTAGGGTATTTTCAGGACAAGGACAACAAACGCGGGAGTGATTTTGGCTAATAAGGAGTTAAACTACCTGTGGGGTTTTAGTTGGGTAAGGCTGCTCAAAATTTGACGGCAACAGTGGTCACAGGCGAACCTTACCTGAAACCATCATGGAGAGATGCATTGAGCCGTTGGAATCTGAATGCCCTGAACTTTTTCAGCTTTTGCCTGTAGGTGAGCTTTTTGATTTTCTAATGCTTGTATTCGTTCTTGCTGCGCTTTCAATTGCTCTTCCGTGACAATGCCTTCACGATCTGAAAGATTACAGGCTGGAACCACCAAATCGGCGATATGATTTTTTAATTCGTGATTTATATTTTCACGCTGCTGTTGAGTTTTAGAAAAACGGGAAAAGAATGCATACCAGCCGGTAATCGATTTTTCATAATTTCGGCGGTGAGTATTTATCGTTAGGATTTTTTCCTGCACCCCCTCCGAGTTAATGGCGACAGGATTACTTTGTAATTGGCGTTTAATTTCTTGAGCAGTCTCTACCAGACCCGTCAATGCCTGATGTGACGGGTGACTAAGCAATCGCTTGTTTTCCTGGTTTTTAGGGAGAAAACCACGACAAGTTTGAATAATTTGCTCTAACGTACCCGACAATTGAGCAATCCGTTTTTCGTGTGCGTCAAGAATTTGATGGCGATGTGTGCTTAAAATTAAGTGATCTTGTTTCATTTCCTGCTGAAGCGTTTCAGCCGTTTTTAAAATCCGTGCGGTGTAATCGGTCAGGCGTTGTTTGCCCTGATCAACCTGTTGTGCTAAGACCTCATGTACGGGTGTTTTAATGACCTCCCGGCACAATTCCTGATACACGACGCGGGCTTCCTTTTCCACTCGAATTTTATGCTCAACATAGCGGTCTGACAATCGCATTTCCGTCGATGCTTTGGAATAAGTCGGTAGTTCTGCCGGTAGACTTTGAGTAATGCCATGCAAAGAAGCCAGGGTCACCACATTGGGTTTTCCAGTCAGTTGACTGTAGTTACCGGGTAAGAAAGTGGCATTACTGCCACTCCCTCCCCTAAGAACCGTACAGGA
>JAFEDN010000145.1 GCA_018241585.1 Pseudomonadota bacterium
AGCAAGGCACATTTCTCCTGCATCTTGGCATGAGTGGACGTGTCAGTTTATACAATCCGCTACCGCCGCCCAGCACTCACGATCATATCGACATCCATTTCAATAATGGCTGGACACTTCGTTATACTGATCCTAGGCGTTTTGGCAGTTTAAGTTGGACTGAAGAACCTCCAGAGTTACACCCGCTCATATCAGAGTTAGGACCGGAACCATTTAGCTCATCATTCACAGCCAGTTATTTATACCAACAAGCACAAAGAAGAAAAATACCGGTCAAACTTTTTATAATGAACAATCACATTGTAGTCGGCATCGGCAACATTTATGCCAATGAAACTTTATTTTATGCAGGCTTATTCCCGCTGCTGCCCGCAGAAAATTTAACCAAATCCCAATGTCAAAGAATCGTCACCGCGGCCAAAAAGGTCCTGCAAAAAGGCATTGATGCAGGAGGAACAACTCTCAATGATTTCAAAAATCCACACGGAGCAGACGGCTTGTTTAGCCAAGAATTAGCAGTTTATGGCCGAGAACAGCTACCTTGCAAGCGCTGTCATACCTTACTATTAAAAATAGTTGTTAACAAAAGAACTACCGTTTACTGTCCTCATTGCCAACCAGCAAGCTAATGCCCCCTAGAGAGATATTCAGTAAATTTAGCAAGCAAATGAGTTTGGTATTTTTGCTTGTGGATGATCTTATAAAAATTACGTGTTAATTTTAGAAATGGCGTTTTAATAACCACCAGTTCCCTCTGTTTTAAAGCTTTGCTAACCGCAGCTTGAGAAAGACAACTGACACCTATTCCCGCTTCAACCACTTGTTTGATAGCTTCTGTGTGACCCAACTCCATAAAAGGAGTAATAGTTCTACCAATTGCTTCTTCAAACTTCTGGCGCGTGCCAGAGCCCAATTCTCTAAAAATCCATCGTTGTTTTTGTAAAATTTCCAAAGTTACTTTTTCTTGACTCGCTAATGGATGATGCGGGGCGGCAATAATCATTAATTTATCTTGACGCCAAGGATTGATTTCCAGATCATGATGATAACAATCCCCCTCAATAAACCCAATATCAATTTGGAAATCCAGTAACCGCTGGATGATCTCCTCAGTATTAGCAATTTTAACAAAAATTCTGGTTTGAGGATGAAGATTCATAAAATTAGCAGCAGCTACAGGTAATATATAATTACCAATGGTGGTACTAGCTCCTACATTCAAGCTTCCTGATAAGGATTTCTTAGTTTTGGCCTGCATGGAATCGACTAATTCAGTGGCCTGTTGCAGCAGATTAATAGCCTTATAAAATAACTCCCTGCCAGGATCATTTAATACTAACTTTTTATTATATCGATCAAACAGTTCACACCCTAATTGCCGTTCCAATGTAGTTAACGCCATACTGCAAGCGGACTGAGATAAATACAAACTCTCCGCCGCACGGCTCATATGATTGTATTTGGCGATAGCCACAAAAACTTGTAGCTGTCTCAAAGTAATTTTCATATCAATAAAATTGATTAATATAATTAAATAAATATATTTTATTTATAACAATATTTATTCCATAATTCAATTATGTTGAATGAGTATGTAGTCATCGGCGGCGGGCCGTCAGGAATTGTGGCAGTAGTTAGAATCTTAGAAAAACTAATATCCATTTCTTCTGACCTCACTGAGACCAAGAAACTCGCCAAAAAAATTGTTTGGATTGATCCCAAATTTGCAGTAGGCGCTTTCGGTGGAGCATGGCGTAATGTTCCCGGCAACACTCCAGCTAATAAATATCAATCAGTTTATAAAGAAATGTACCTGGTACTAAAAGCTTATGATGTGGCGCCGCCTGCAAGCCCTTTTCAGCTAGATTTTGAAGAGCCGCAGTACCCTACCTTGCTTAAAACAGCCGCCCAGCCTCTTCAATGGGTAACTAAGCAATTACTGGAGCTGGTCACTGCTCTGCAAGGTAAAGTGGAAAAAATAACTCATTCAAGTGAGAGCCTTAATATAGTCGTTAATATTAACGAAAATATTAAACAAGTTACAACCAAAAGATGCATCCTGGCAATAGGCGGAGCACCCAAAACACTGTCTCTACCTGCACACTATGCTAATAAATTGATTTCGTTAGAAACCGCACTTGATTTAGTACTTCTTAAACAGTATGTCACCAGCCATTCAGAAATATTAACAGCCCCGGTTCTAGTGCAAGGGTCATCACACTCAGCCGCATTAGCGGTATGGAATTTGCTAGAGTGCGGAGCGCAAGTAACACAAATTATGAATAAACCTTATGCTTACTATGAAAATCATCAACATGACAATGATGGCCTGAAAGGAAAAGTAGCGGAATTTACCCGTAAACTGGTAACCGGTGAAATTTACACCGGCTATTGGTCTCACAGCATTATTGCTGACGGCAAAATAGAGGATTACTCCGCTTTCAGCGGCGTGATTGCGGCAATTGGTTTCCAGCCTGTAGATACGTTGATTGTCAACCGAAATATTCGTTCATCGCAGATCCGTTATGATTTGTATAATACCAAAACTGAGGTCCCAGGGTTATTCGCTATAGGAGTAGGCTATCCTCCAGCAGCACCAGACGGTTCAAAAAATGTAGGGATTAGTAAATTTTGGCCTGATATTGGTAAAGCAGTTGCTATATGGCATGAAAATCCGGTTCAATTAGCGGCGCTAATTAGGTAACTAGAAAAATCTTCAAACGAAGTAACCGGCTCACGGCAAGTAGTGCCTTTGCAAATATATGCGCAGACTCCAGAGGCGGGCATCGGCTTATTAAAAACTCCCGGCAAATCGGTGCTAGAACCTGGAATCGCGAAGCAGTGATGATTAGGAAGATAATATTTAAAAAATTCTTGTCGCCAGGCAGTTAATGGCTGCGCCGTTTCTGCTCGCAAAATAATTACTGTAGCCGGATCAAAAAACTCACGTAAAGCGGTCAATAAACTAGTGTAAGCACTGGGACGTTGATTCATTTGAACCCAAGCCGCTTGCAAGGTTTTTTCCGCTGTCGCCAAATAGTGTGGTTCGGTCAACCAATAACCCAAACGGCTCAAAAGCACCACCGCCAATCCATTTCCCGATGGAGTGGCTTCATCTTCCATTATTTTCAGTCTTTGAATTAATGGCTCATGATCATTGGCTGTAAAAAAGAAGCCGCCGTTTTCTTGATCATAAAAACGATCCAAAATTTGTTGCGCCAAAGTTTTAATCCAGTTAAATATGCGGGCACTCCATTCAATCTGCAAAAAATAGCTTAAGGCATCTAACAGGAAAACATAATCATCTAAATAAGCAGGCAATCGACTCTGACCTTGGCTATATACCGCCAATAATCGTTGATCCTGCCAAAGATGCTCATAAATAAAATTTATGGCCTGCGCCGCTATCTTTTCTGCATTAGGAAATAAATTTTTCACAGCCGCAGTAGCAAAAGCTTTTATCATCAAGGCATTCCAGCCGGTTAGAATTTTTTTATCGGTGGCGGGATGGACCCGCCGTTTTCGAGCTGCCAGCAGTTTGGCTTTTGCTGGTTCAAGCCATTGGCGGTAAACGGATTGATCCTGCACAGCGATATACAAATGCCAATGGCCTTCGAAATTCGGAGGACGGTTTAAGCCAAAATAGTCGTCAATTGCAGTATATTCTAAATGTGAAAGCACTTGCCGAACTTCATTACGATCCCAATAATAATACTTCCCCTCCACCTGCTCTGAATCCGCATTGATACTCGAATAAAAACCACCTTCAGGCGCCAACATTTCACGATTGACCCATTGCAAGGCTTGTTCGGCTACGGTTTTTAAAAAAACATGCTTCTGAATTTGTGAAACTACGCTGTAAAGCTCTATCAATTGCGCATTGTCATAAAGCATTTTTTCAAAATGGGGAATCAACCAATTAGCATCTATGCAGTACCGGTAAAATCCACCTCCAAGCTGATCTGTAAAGCCGCCTTGCGCCATTCTGTGTAGTGAATGATTGACCATATGCAAAGCTTGGTCATTCTTTTCATAAAACGCATTTTGCAGCAAAAAATTTAACAAATGGCATAATGGAAATTTGGGCGCATGACCAAATCCGCCATGGATATAATCGAAGGTTTGTGCTAATTCATCGGCAGCAATTGTCAATGGCTGTTGGGTTAACACCACTGCTTCAGTGGAAACGGCAGTAATCTGCTTTAAAGCATTAGCAATCGCCTTAGTAGTGGTTTGAATGGCGTCTTGCCGTTGATAATAAAAATGGGCAATTTCAGTCATTACCTTTTTAAATGCAGGTCGGCCATAACTTTCTTCCGGCGGGAAATAAGTTCCAGCATAAAAAGGTTGTTGATCTGGTGTTAAAAAAACCGTCAAAGGCCAACCTCCGGCTCTGCCGGTTAATAATTGATGGGCTAATTGATAAATCCGGTCTAAATCAGGACGTTCTTCTCGGTCAACTTTAATATTGATAAACCACTGATTCATCAATTCGGCAGTGGCAGAATCTTCAAAGGATTCTCGTGCCATGACATGACACCAATGACAAGCAGCATAACCGATAGAAAGCAGGATCGGCTTATTGGACTGCTTAGCAGTTTGCAAAGCCTGTTCTCCCCAAGGATACCATTGCACTGGATTGTGGGCATGCTCCAGTAAATAAGGGCTAGTTTCCTTAGCCAAACGGTTTTCACTAGTCATTATTGGTTTGCTTATTCTTTTGAAGACGGTGAAATTTGGCCATCAATTCCTCAGGCGTTTCTAAAAAAGCCAAAGGTATACAATCAACCGGACACACTTGCCGGCATTGCGGCTGGTCAAAATGACCCACACATTCAGTGCAACGCTCCGGACTAATCTCATAAATCGTCTCTCCTTGGGTAATCGCATCATTAGGGCATTCAGGTTCACAGACATCGCAATTGATGCATTCTTCAGTAATTCGTAAAG
>JAFEDN010000146.1 GCA_018241585.1 Pseudomonadota bacterium
TAACCTTGCTTTCGCAAGTAAACAATTAATTAAGTCACTTCACATCGCAGTTCACCAACGTGTTTGAACCGGCGTTGAATTGGGTTGCACCTCAGACTTATCGTCCAAATACCTGGCTTTGACTAGAGACAGACAATAATTGGGACCGCAGCAACTCCAACTGCTGCGTGCGCGTCTTCCACAAGGATTGGAGAGCTTTGAGGTCAGCCGCGGCGCGATTGCCGAACCAGCGCACCCCACGCCGCCGCACCGCCGTGCGCGCACACACGCCATTATATCTTAAAAAAGCATAAGTCTGGCCAAGAACACTCTTCGATGAAACGGATATAAACCAAGACCCTTTAACATATTTCGATTGGGTACTATCCCATATGTAGGGAACTTCTCGGGTTCGCGTCAATTTCGCTTCCCACTCTGAGGGGCAAGGCTCAAACGGACGATCGGCGCGGCAATATTCATTCACCACATGCACTGGCAACCGCGTTTGCGCTCCACCCACCTTCTGACACCACTGATCTTCCGCTCGCTGGTCATAATTCCATTTTTCCGCATTATCCACATATACCTGTAACGCATCCGTCAGCTCTTTGAGACTAAAATGTTTACCATGCGCTGTGCCTTTGCTCTCTAAGGCTTGCCATTGCTCCGACTGCGCTTCTTTCGGCAGATACTTCTGGATCATCGTCCACATATGCCAGTCCATTGCCCATAAGGCGTATTGAAACGCCGTAATTTGTTTAAATTCACGGCCTGATAAATCTTTTACTGTTCCGGTGTGTAGCAGGAGATTGTTGTCTTTTTTGATGAGTTCTTCAGCCTTATCCTGTTCGCCTTCCGCCACATATTGCAGCAATTGGCTCAAAGATTTTTGATCAACTGGTTTAATTAACGGCTTCGGCGCGGGCATCAGCGTTTGCGGACTCGATGACAATATTCCTGAGCGAGGCGATACCGGCCCCGACGTCAGCGGCTTCTTGATCTCCGGTTGCCGGGGGGGCAGCGAGGACGCCGGGGTTGCCGGCTTCGGCGCTGCCGGGCTTTTTTTCAACTCCGCTTCATTCCGTTTAATTTCCCGCTCTCGCTCTAATTCTTTCTTTAATTGCGCATGCTCTTCGGCCATTTTTTCCAATTCCGCTCGCCGCCGGTCGTCTTCCGCTTTTTCCAGTTTTAATTTCATCACCTCCGCCAGCAGTTTCTTCATTTCCCCGTCTTCCGCTCCCGCCAGCGCCACCGGTTTCGGCGGCCCGGGGGGCACACCGGATAAATCTGTCGGCGAAGCCACCGTCTTTTTCTGTTCGGACTGCAATAGCGTATCCAGCCGTTTCGCCACCTCATCGGCTTTGGGACGTTTCGCCGGGTCTTTATCCCAGCAGTCCAGTATCAATGATTTGAATTCCCTCGGCGTGCCTTCCGGTACGATTTCCTGATCACCTTGCGCCACCCACGTGGCCGCTATCGCCGGGGTCGCCGCGTCCGCAAACGGAATTTGACGGCTCACTAATTCCCATAAAATCATGCCCAGACTGTAAATATCCGAAGCCGTATTGGCTTTCGCGCCCCGCTTGAACAGTTCCGGTGCTGACCATAGCACCGTGCCTTTAAATCCTCCCGCCGTCGTACTCGCCGAACTGGTCTTTAATGTCGATAACCCAAAATCCGCCAGCTTCGCCCGGAAGTTCATATCCAGTAACACATTTAAACTTTTTAAATCCCGATGCAACGCGCCATGACCGTGTAAATGGTGCAGGCCGATGGTCATATCCAGGCCAATACGATAACGCATCGGCCAAGTCATCTCCTGGCTACTCTTCAGCAGATGAAATAAATCACCGCCCGGCAGATATTCCATCACCAGCGAGTAATTCGGTTTTTCCAGAATCACACCCCGCAGCCGCACCAGATAATCCGACTGGGCGCTGACGGTGGCCATGATACTGGCTTCTTTGCGAATTTCTTCCCGCGTTTGGTCGCTGAAATCCTGCGCCGTGTATTGTTTGATAGCCACCGGGTTAAATTTCCATTCACCCGCGAAGACTTTGCCATACCCGCCCTGGCCCAGCAATTTGCCCAAGGTCAAGTCCTCAAAACGAATAGTGAAGTCCAGCTTAAAATCCACCGTCACCCGAAGGCCGGAACTGCCTGTGGGTGGGAATTCTTTTTTTTGATCACCCGGGTCAGGGATTTTAAACTCAGCGCCCGCGCCCCGCTGTGCTGTCGATGGTATCTGCGTGAGCAGTGAACTGTCTTGTAAAAATGGATATTGAGCTGACTGCGCTTGATCGTCGGCAGGTGACTTTTTCATGGCAAACTCCTGTTTTGGGATTCCGGATATAAAATTATTTCAATAGGGACGGGCAAATTATCGCGGAAAAATAGCCGCTCCACAACTGCAAAATTTAGGTTAAAGTCTTTTTACTTAACCGCAATTTTAATTACACCCATGCCTCAGATGCCTCACCTAGCCTTGTAATATCCCTATAGTTAGTTATGATATTATTCAACATGGGCTGATCACTGCGTAGCGGGGGTTGGCTTTTTTATTTAGGCAATATGATCAATCCGTATCCTTTCCACTGCCCTCGTTTATCACGCCTAAACTTAGACTCAATGATCTTAAAATCCTCTTTGATCGCTTTCCCCATGATATAACGACCAATAGGAGTGAGCACCAAATCAGCCAACTGTAAACCGGCGATATTTTCGGATTTTGCACTGAGTTTGAGACCGATGATACGCCTCTCAATTTGATTGGCTTGCATGTAACGAGTGCCTTGGATTTTTAAGTTTAACCAAGCTAAGTCTAATTCGTGATCTAAAGTTGGATCAGGTTATGATCACCGGATTCATCCAAGAAGAGAATTTTCATAAGAGGTTCATTTTTAACATAAATTTTGTCAAGGATTTAGAGTAAAAATTTTTCGATTGCATTTTAGTTTTAGGGGCTTATAATCCCCTAGCGAGACATCCAGGTGATTGCACACCTGGAGCCTCTAACCAAATAATAAGCGAGTACTTATTACATGGCTGTGCCAATATTAACTGAAAATTCAATTCTTGTGTACGACTTCGCTCATCTGCGAAGCAAAATTCCTTTTGAAAAAACCATTCAGGTGCATGACTACACATGCGCCCGATCCCTAATTGCCTATTCAGGCAAAACCGTTCAGAAGGATGAACCCAGGACATTGAGTCACTCAGTCAATACGAACCACTCCGTGCGTCAGTGCCGCATGGGGCTGGAATTCTTCAAGATTCTCCTGTGGGCACTGGTGTTTGGTGATTATTTTAACATAAATCAACCCATCGAAAAGAAAAAACACCCACCCCATAGGAGTCGATATGCGAAGAATTTCGATTGTCAGAAACACTTTTAAAAGATTGGGCGCAGCGGCAGCCTTTGAAAGGTAAAATTGTCCTGGTCAATGTGCATTTAACACGCATTACGCTGGCGCTGATCACCACCTTGTTGAAATCCGGTGCTCAAGTGGAAGTCACCGTATCCCCTGAATTAGTCATTCATCAAAATGCTTTACAGCCTCTCTTGGCCGCACAAATTCCTTTTTATTCCGCTATCCCGGAGGAAAAGAAACAAGGTTATTACCATATCGTGTACGACTGCTGTGCGGGCATGAATGACATTACCCCCATCCATGGCATGGCCAAACTCACCAAAACCAATCCGACACTGTATCAGCACATGACTTTTCCGGTCATCACCGTCGATTCTTCCAAAACTAAAGAGATTGAAACCGGTTTGGGAACGGGAGATAGCTTTGTGCGGGTCATCCATCATCTGGCGCAACAATCCTTGGCTGCTTGGGTGTTGAATTGGAAAAATCTGCTCGATACTCGTATCACACATTCTCCTGTTTAATGGACGACATCGTGGTACTCGCACAAACCAAAAGCCAATTTGTCGCCGCACGAAAAAAATTATTTCGTATTTTGCGGCAACTTAAGCTCAAACTTTCAGATGCCAAGACCCGTTTAGGAAAACTCCACGATGGGTTTCATTTTCTTGATTATTTGCTCAATGTTCTGAGCAGTCGAAGTTCCGCATCATGTTCAATAAAATATTTGAAGCTATTATAGGAAAGGGGTTTTTTGAGCAGGGGATTAATTAATTTTTGAATGGCGCTCAATGACAGTCGAAATTGTAAGTACTGTTGAATGTGTGAGCGATAAGGCAATAACACCGTGCCATTTTTATTTTTGCTGCTGAGCGGACGACCTAAGGGGATCCCTTTCACCCGCACGGCCGCTAATCCCTGCTTGGTGTGAATGGAAATAAATTCCCGCTCCGATTCCGCAAAGTAACTATAGATCGCCAGAAGTAGCTTGGCGTGTTGACCGGTGGTCGAGAATTCGGGTTGCCGAACAAAAACCAATTTAACGCCATACTGGGAGAGCTGTTCGATCAGATTGGGCGTCTCCAACATGTTTCGCCCTAGGCGACTGAGTTCGGCGACGAGCAGTTGGTCGCCGGGCTGAAGGGTTTGGCAGAGTAAATCAATTTTGCGTTTTTGGGGCGACTCGCGGGAATCAAACGGCCGTTTTTATGGCAAAGAAAGGTTAAAAAATGGCTTAATAGTCTGGCAGAATGTGATGAAAACATATATACTTAGTATATACGATAGAAAAAAGGTGTCATTATGTCGAAAGAAGCCGTTTTTACCATGAAGCTAGAATCTGATCTCCGTGCTAAATTTATCGCTGAGGCTGAAGCTATCCATCGACCTGCTTCTCAGGTAGTGCGTGAACTCATGCGTGAATTTGTCGAACGTCAACGTCAAGCACGAGAATATGACCAGTTTCTTCACCGAAAAGTTGAAGCTGGCCGATAGAAGCGGTGTTACAAGAATTCTGGGCGCATTGTGTGATGTGCAATGTATTATC
>JAFEDN010000147.1 GCA_018241585.1 Pseudomonadota bacterium
TTTTAAATTGAGATAAAGCATGTTCTGTCGCTAATTGGCTTGAAGAAATCAATGCAACGACTGAGCCGGTACCAACTAAAATACCTAATATAGCCAATAAAGAACGTAGCTTGGCTGAAAATAAGTTCATTAATGCTTCACGAATATGCGCTAACAGTCCCATTAGACAATCCGTCCATCGTAGATTTTAATAATCCGTTGCGATTTTTGAGCGACTTCCGGATCGTGAGTAATAATAACGATTGTGGCGCCTTCGGTTTGATTTAAATCTTTTAATAACTCTAAAACATCCTGGCTGTTTTTTGCATCTAGCGCGCCGGTAGGTTCATCCGCTAAAATGATACTAGGCGTTCCCACTAAGGCTCTAGCGATGGCGACTCTTTGTTGTTGGCCGCCGGATAATTCAAAAGGTTTGTGAGTGACATATTTGATCATGCCTACTTTTGCCAGCATAGCTCTAGCTTTTTTCTTATCGTCATGGTCGTCATCTGAATGGTTTCGGCGATAAGTTAGCGGCAGCATAACATTTTGTAGCGCAGTCAAACGAGGTAATAAGAAAAAAGACTGAAAAATAAACCCGATTTTCAGATTACGGTAATCAGCAAGTTGATCAGGTGTTAAACTAGATGTATTGATTCCATCTAAAAAATAGTTCCCTGTAGTTGGATGATCCAGCAAACCTAAAATATTCATGGTAGTGGTTTTTCCTGACCCAGAGGCTCCAATAATGGTGGCCATTTCACCGCGGTTGACAGAGAAACTAATACCTTTTAAAGCAGTATACTGCTCTTTAGCCATTACATAAGTTTTAGTTACGTTCTGAAATTCAATGAGGGACGACAACGCGATCTCCTTGCTTCACTCCAGAAATAATAGCCACCTCAGTTAAAGTGGTTTTGCCAGTCACTACCAGCCTTTCTTGTTGTGCTCCTGAGGGATCAACCACAGTGACATATCGTTGACCTTTGACTTCATGAACTGCTTTGATTGGTAAATAAATTTCAGCTTCTTGGGGAATATCAAATTGCACATTAGCGCTCATGCCCACATGAATAATTTGTTTTTGTTCGGGGGTGATATTCGGAACCTGCACTTGCACCAGAAAACTTCCTAACGCTCCTTCGTTGCCGCTTTGAGGATTGGCTTGATAAGCAACTGAAGTCACAAATCCATTCAATACGATTCCAGGGAAAGCATCTCCAGTCACCTTAACGGCTTGATTCAATTTTATTAAATCTATATTAATTTCACTTACATTAACACTAAGCGAAAATCCGCTTAAATCTCCGATAGCTAATATCAGTTGGCCGGCTTTGATTTCATCTCCCTCGTGAATAATGCCGCCCCCGCCTTCTTTTTTTTGATCTGACGGAGGATAAAGCGCTATGCCGCTGGTAGGCGCGAAAATAGTAAATTCCTTAAATTGATTGTTAAGCATTAGGTTGACTTTAGTCATGTTGGCTAAGCTTAATTGTTCTATTTCTTTTATCGGAAGATTGGTTTGCGCCAGTAATTTCTCCAGTTCATATTTGGATTGAATATAATTAAGAAGATTATTCTTTTGAGTATTGGCAGCATTCTCGTATTCTTCTTTGGAAACGGCGCCCACTTTATAAAGCGCTGCGGTTCCTTGATAAGAAGCCAATCCGGATTCATAAGCTTGTTTTTTTTGCAAAAAATCGGTTACGGTTCTGCGATAATCTTCTGCTAGTTTAGTTGCCTCTATACTAATCAAAGGGTCATTTTTATTGATTTGCTGACCGTACTGAAAAAACATCCGGGTAATTCTTCCATCCAACGGGCTTAAAACAGATTGAGAGCTGAGCGGCCCTAAGGTTCCTTTAAAATAGAGTGGAATAACGGTAACTCTTGACTCTGCCGTTACGATAGTGGTTTTAGTATTAACAGGTTGATTGGATTTTTTATGGCAACCTGAAACGCATATTAGTGCAATCACTGCTAATAATACTAACCCTTTTAATCTCATAAACTCTCCTTAATAGACCAAGTGGATATTCCAAGTCTGTAGAGTGGTTCCTAATAAATTTTGAAATGCAGTAACACTATTTAAATAGTTGATTTGAGAATTAACATATTCAATTTCTTGTTGTAGTAAAGTATCTTGAATGATGTTGACATTTAAAGCAGTGGTTTGCCCATATTGCTGTTTAATTTGTTCTACTTGTAGATTTTTGCGTTGTAATACTAACGCCTGTTCCGCTAAATTTAATTGTTGTAGCTGACTGTTTAGATCATTCAAGCTGGTGATAACATCGCGAATTAGTGATCGCCGGCTTTGTTCTAAAGCATCCTGGGCATTGATGTAAGCTATTTGAGCGCTGACTAAACTGGACTTAGCTTCGATATCTCGAATAGGGATCGATATTTCTATCGTGGCGGTCGGTTTGCTGGAGTAGCTTAAAGAATCAAACCCTGAAATAACCGGCACTGATCCATGAGTTCTCATAAAATTAAGGGAACCGGAAGCAGTCAAGTCCCAGCGCAATGCATCTTTAGCACTGATTAGGGCTCTTCGTGTGGCCTCCAAGCCAATTTTCGAAGTAACATATTTAGGATTATGCTTTAAAGCGGTATCGATAGCCTCTTGTTGACTCGGGCTGCGGTATTTTTTGAAATTAATATTGGAATCTAGTTTTAATTTGGAATTGGGGGACAATCCCAATGTATCCAATAAAGTTTGATAATTAATTTGAGCGGCGTTTCGATCACGCATAATATCGAGGCGGTTGTTGGCTAAAGTTGATTGTTCTTGCAGTAATTCACTGGGAGCCATTTTTCCTGATTTCACTCGAAGCTGATATTGGTTAGCGGTAGTTTCTGCTCTTTTTAAAGACCTTTCTTCAACTTTGAGATTGTTTTCATCTTGAACGACTCTTCGGTATTGGTTAATGACTTGGGTGATCATATCCATAATACTGCTTTTAAAATTCTCTCGAGCAATGATTTCGTTATCTTGCGCATTTAACCAAGGAATTTTGTTTACTTCGCCAAACCCTCTTAATAAAGGCTGCACAATGTGCAGTTCTTCTTGCTGGTGTCCTTGAAGGTCCATGGTATTATTTAAAGATAGTTGTGTTCCCCACGGGGTGTTTAACGAAATGCTGGGATTAACGTTATAACCTGTTCTTTCACCCTGAGTAAAAGTAACGTTGGAGCTGAACTTGAATTGGGGTTCGAAAGCATAATTTGCAAGCTCCAAAGCATAACGGTCCATTATTCGTTGCAAACGGCTGCTTCGGACGGCGGGATTATTTCTCAGCGCCAGGACAATGGCGTCTTCTAAAGTTAGCGACTTAGTTCGATGTATAGTCGCTTGGGGCAGAGGCAAGATATTTGTTAGTTCTTTTTCTTGAGCCGAGGTGATCACAATAGGTGGTTGTGCAATAGCGACGGCACAGCAAAAAGTCTGTACAAATAGTAGCAAAATAATAGCGATATACTTGAACATGCGACCACACAGAATGATTCAAGCCCAATATTTTATAAATATAAGCTTCCAGATACAAGTTAGTTGTTGAAATATATTGTGGTATTTTTTATACTCGCGGGCATGACTTTTAAATTGGTAGCGGATGAAAAAATTGCCTTAATTGATGAGCTTTTTCCACAAGCATTAGTCATCAAAAAACCAGGCGAATTAATTGAGCCTGCAGATGTTGTAGATGCAGATATGCTGTGGGTGAGAACTGTGACCACAGTAGATGCAAAATTACTTAGCAATTCATCTGTAAAATTTGTAGGCACTGCTACCGCAGGCTATGATCATTTAGATGTCTCTTGGCTGGGTCAAAATAAAATCGGCTGGGCCAATGCCCACGGCGCCAATGCGGTTGCAGTAGCTGAATATATTTTGTGTGTGATTGCTGCTATTAAAACTAAAGGATTATTATCGCATGCCCCCATCAGGGCAGGAATAATTGGAGTGGGACAAGTTGGAAGTGTGGTTGAGCAGTGTTTACAGAAAATAGGCTTCGATGTTGTGGTCAATGATCCGCCCCGTGCAGCTCAAGAGCCTGAATTTATCTCCACTCCTTTAGAAAAAATGCAAAATTTGGATTTACTGTGTTTACATCCTGCCTTGACTCGATCGGGTGCTCATCCCAGTTACCACTTGCTGGATAATAATTTTTTAAATGAGCAAAATGCAGGCATGGTATTGATTAATGCTGCACGTGGGGCTGTGGTGGATACTGGAATTCTTTTAAAAAATCCACATATTATTTATTGCTTAGATGTTTGGGAGCATGAACCGGATATTTCATTAAAATTATTACAGCAAGCTACTATTGCGACCCCTCATATTGCAGGTTACAGTGAAAGTGCCAAAAAAAATGCCAGTTTATTATTGTATCAACAAGCAGAGCAGTTTTTTGGCTGGAAACAACAGCCAAAATCTAAAATGAAGTTAAAAAATTCGTTAAATCTAACGGATTGGGAGCGAAAGGCTAAGATGATTTTTGATCCGTGGCAATTCACCAAGATAATGCAACAAAATTTATTGCGTGACCCTCAAAGATCAGCTCAAACCTTTAGAAATTTAAGAAATGAATATGTTTGGCGCAAAAGTTTTTTATAGGGTGGCAACATCGTAATATTGTTTGTATCCAAAGTGGCATTGCTTATGGCGATAACTATGCACAAAAATACCGCGGCCAAGCGCGGTATTTTTGTGTAACTATTCAGCCGTTCTGCGTTTGCGCATTGATAACTCTGAATAGTTACATTTGTTCCAATGCGTGATTACTGGCCTGAAATAACGGCTTTTTTACAAAAACCTTTAACTTCGCCTCCAGACATCCGTTTTTCACCAACGTAAATGGTGAGAGTTTTTTGACTGCTTTCCATAGGACGGCCGACGATTTGTATATCGCAATT
>JAFEDN010000148.1 GCA_018241585.1 Pseudomonadota bacterium
TGTTTCCCTATGCCGGCGTGATGATCAACCAGATTTTAACCCAATCGAATTTGCAACCGGTGTACTTGGCGCCGTTGGATTTTATTCAATTGTATCGTCAACATCAGCAACAGCAACAGCAACAAAATCAGGCGCAGCAAGAGAAAGCGCAGAGTGGTGCAGCGGTACAATAGCTGCTTAATAAACGGATGGTCAGAAAATAAGATTAACCAGACAGAGGGAATTTGACTATGAAAGGAAACCTGCTTAAAAACATATTGTCGGCGTTATCGGATACCGAGATAAAAACACTCCCTCACGATAATTCAACATCAGCACCTGTTTTCTAGTCAGTGTTAGCGATAGCCGTATCACTACGTTGCCTGCGGCGGTCAATGAATCAAACTAATTTTAGGAGGATAGATCATGAAACAAGGACAATTTCCAGAAATTATCAAATTAGGTGATTTAAACGGTCAAAATGGTTTTAAAATCGATGGTGAAAATACAGGTGATCATAGTGGTTGGTCAGTCAGTGCAGCTGGAGACGTGAATGGTGATCAGTGCCAGGACCTTCTGATCGGAGCGACTCAGTTTTATAATTCTACAGGTCGTTGTTACCTTATTTTTGGTTCTCCAAATGTTGGAGCTCAAGGTATCATATCGCTTTCTGATCTTAATGGTCTTAATGGTTTTAAACTGGATGGTGAGAATGAAAATGATCAGAGCGGTACATATGTTGCTGGATTAGGCGATCTAAATGGTGATAGATATGATGATTTAGTTATCAGTGCAAATCAATACGGCAATTCTACCGGACGTACCTATGTAGTGTTTGGAGCTATAAATATTGGTAGTAATGGATTAATTAAACTTGGGGAATTAAATGGAGCGAATGGTTTTAAACTCGATGGTGAGAATAACGGTGACATATGTGGAAAATCGGTTAAATTGGCCAATATAAATGGAGATAGTTACTCTGATCTGATTATTAGTGCGGTGGGTTATCCCTTAGGAAATCATATGGGTCGTACCTACGTAGTGTTTGGTAGTTTAGATATTGGTAAAAGTGGATTAGTGAATCTTACTGAGTTAAACGGTATCAATGGATTTAAACTCGATGGTGAAAATAACAACGATTACAGTGGAATTTCTGTAGATATAGCTGGTGATTTTAATGGAGATGGACACAATGACATTATTATTGGCGCATACACTACTGTAGGTGCTCAAAAAGGCCGTACTTATGTGGTGTACAGTGAATTCAAAGTGAGCGATGATGGAATAATTCGATTAGCCAGTTTGAATGGTACTAATGGTTTTAAATTGAATGGTGAAAATAATAATGACCATAGTGGTGTTAGCGTTAATAGAATAGGTGATTTTAATAAAGATGGGTATGATGACTTTATTATCGGTGCTCCTAAATATTTGGGAGGTAATGGTAAAGGCCGCAGTTACGTAATATTTGGTAATTTTTCGATTGGAAATAAGACGGCAATTTCACTATCTGTTCTCGATGGCTTTAATGGATTTAAATTAGATGGCGAATCCAAAGCTGATAGTGCCGCGAGTAATACTATGGTGAGTGATATTGGAGATATCAATGGTGATGGATATGCTGATTTGATTATAGGAGCAGACTATTATCCCGCAGGTGGGGGTGTTGGTCGTAGCTACGTAGTTTTTGGCCATTCGGAAATCATTGAGGAGGGGATATTTAATCTTTCCAGTCTAAATGGCGTCAATGGCTTTAAACTGGATGGAGAAAATATTAATGATTTAAGTGGCAGGGCAGTAAGTGGGGCTGGAGATTTAAACGGTGATGGCGTATCTGATTTAGTAATTGGGGCTCACAGTTATCCTAATGGTGTTGCTCGAGGTCGTAGCTATGTCATATTCGGTGATATACCACCAGTACTAGTTAACAATACTTTGCCTGTGTATGCTGGCGCTGTAATACCCCTTACAGGAATCTATTTGTCAGCCTATGATTTAAACCATGATAATAATACCTTGATATTCACTCCAACAAACGTTTCTCATGGATATTTTGAAGCTATCGACAATTCGGGTGTTGTGTTATCTAATTTCACTCAACTTCAACTTCTCGAAAATCAGATTCGATTTGTGCATGATGGTGGAGCAGTACCGCCAAGCTATAACATCACAGTTCGTAGCGCCGGCATAGCCTGGGTAGGTCCTGCACCAGCAAACATTAGCTTCACATCATTGGCCCTTAAAAATAATCAATTAACGATTAATCAAGGTCAAACCGTCATTTTAAGAGAAGATAATCTAAGTGCTGAAGGAGGTTCTGAAGACACTTTAACTTTTGAGATTAGTGATTTAGAACAAGGCAGATTTGAATTAATAGTTTCTCCGGGAGAACCAATTACGACTTTTGGTCAGCAAAATATTACCGATGGGATAGTTTGCTTTATTCACAATGGCGCTACATTAGCTCCAGCTTACAATGTAATAGTTAGACAGGCAAGCGTTAATACTATACCGCAATCGGCAGTTATTGATTTTGATGCAATGCCGGTATTAGTGAATAACCGCTTGGTTATCAACCAGGGTCAAACTCTAGCGCTGACGTCAGAAATATTGAGTGCGAATCATCCGGGAGCAATGAACAATAGTGAACTACGGTTTGATATCAGCGCTATGCAACATGGCCAGTTTAGTTGGATCGCCTCACCGCTAAATCCATTAATCAATTTCTATCAACAAAATATTAGTGATTGTTTAATCCAGTTCACGCATGATAATTCCACCGTCGCACCCAGTTACAATGTTACCGTGACGGATGGCCGTGCGAGTTCTTTGCCGCAAGCGGCGCAAATTGATTTTGATGCCTTACCTATCTTGGTCAATAATACCTTGCGTATTAACCAGGGAGAAACTATCTTGGTAACTCCTGACCTATTGAGTGCCACTCATTCGACAGGTGATGAAAGTGTGTTGCTGTTCAATGTCTCTGATCTAGCGCATGGCCAATTTAGCTGGATAAATTCCCCCAATGATCCGCTGATGATTTTTTACCAGCGCAATATCACCGATCGCCAGATTCAATTTGTGCATGATAACTCAACACAAGCGCCGGGTTATATCATCACGGTTACGGATGGCCGAACTTATTCTCATCCTCAAGCAGCACAAGTCGATTTTGATGCGCTGCCGGTCTTACTGAATAATCAGTTGCGCATTAATCAGGGCGATACGGTACTGATGACGCCGGAGTTCTTGAGTGCGATGCATCCAACCGGTGTTGACGATAGTGTTTTATTATTTAATTTAGCCGCAATAACGCATGGTCAATTTTACTGGCGGAATTCTCCGGTGAACTCGCTTTTTAGTTTTTATCAACAAAATATCACCGACGAACTCATTGAATTTAAGCACGATAATTCCACACAAGCACCAGCCTATCAAGTGTCCGTCACCGATGGCCGCACGGTTTCGTCATGGCAGTCCGCATTGATTGATTTTGATGCTGCACCCATTTTATTAAATAACACGCTGATCATTAATCAAGGTCAGATGATTCGATTCACTTCGGCTACCCTCAGCGCGACGCATCCCGGCGGTGATGACCAGATGTTGCTGTTTGATGTGAATAACGTGCAGCATGGAAAATTCAGTGTAATCAATAAACCTGATCAAGAGATCATGAGTTTTTACCAGCAAAATATCACCAACGGCTTGATTCAGTTCAGTCACGATAATTCAACCATTGCACCAAATTATTCAGTCAGTGTCAGCGATGGCCGCATCACATTAGCACCAGTAGCCGCGACAATTGATTTTGATATCACCCCGATTTTAGAGATCAATCAATTAACGATTAATCAAGGCCAGTCGATCATTTTGACTGAAGATAATCTGCATGCTACCCAGGCGGGCAGTCTCCAGGGCGCTTTGACATTCATCATCAGTGATTGTCAACATGGTCAATTTACCGGTGTGGATAATCAACAGCCATTACTTAATTTCCAACAACAAAACATTACCGATCGGCGCATACAGTTTATTCACGATAATTCCATCACAGCGCCGAGTTACCGAGTGTCGGTCAGCGATGGCCGTATCACCACTGAACCGTCGCCAGCCACTATTGCTTTTGATCCGGCGCCGATTTTGGTGAATAACCAATTGACCATCGGCCAGGATCAAACCGTGACTTTGACGACGGCGAATTTATTAGCGACTCACAATGGTACGGCAGAATCCACACTGGAGTTTATCGTCAGTCAAGTGCAAAACGGCGGATTCATTGTGCCGGATGGTCAAAAAACCAGCGAGACTGGAAGCAATATCACGTTTAGCCAACAACAGGTCCTGGATCAAACTATTTTGTTTTACCAACAAGGTTCTGCAACGCCTGCTTATCAGGTGTCGGTCAGCGATGGCCGTATTACGTTGCCACCTGCGTCAGCAAACATCATTTTTAATGTCAAGCCGATATTGGTCAAAAATCAATTTTTAGTCAGTCAGGGCCAAGCCACGATATTAACCAGTGATAATCTGGCGGCGACGCATGCCGGGGAATTGATGGAAGAGCTACAATTTTTAGTGTCGGGAACCGTCAGTCATGGTCAATTTGAAAAACGCAGTAATCCGGGCATAGCGATTCTGTCGTTTTATCAGCAGGACATTATGCAGCAGAACATTCAATTTATTTCCGACAACAGCACACAAACTCCGGACTGCCGGATAAAAGTGTTCGACAGCAGCGCCGATTTATCCAGCGATACTCAGGAAAGCAATATTATTCTAGTGACGCAAAATAATTTGCACATCAATCAGGGCGAAACTTTTACATTCAGCGATACCGCGCTGAAAGCGAGCAGTAATCAGG
>JAFEDN010000149.1 GCA_018241585.1 Pseudomonadota bacterium
TACTGTAATTAAAGCGCCTGCGGTGTTGACCAATATTCGTTTGAATGAAGTTTGAATGGTCTTTCTTTGCGAACTTTGAATCACAACCAGAGCAGTCAAGCCAATCCAGTACAAATGTGAAAATTGAAAATGTGCTGACAAAAAATAGCTGAATATTTCGGCCAATACTAAAGATATAACCGCAATCATAGCTGTGATGTGATAGCGATGAGTTTGTTGTTCACTCAGCTGTGCTGAAATTTCAGTTTTACGAGTTCGTTCGAATAACAAATAGAAAATAACAAAAATGACTGCGACAAGCAAACCATCTAAAGCATAATCAATACCTTCTTTCCATGTGAAGGGCAGGGCGGTAAAGATTAAAAACATCACTGAACCTGTTACAAAAATATTGGTTTTATATTTAACTTTGGGAAGATAAAAAGCGAGTCCGGCGTAGAAGATAGTCAACAATTTTGCCGGCAGAGGGAAGTAATATCCAAGTACACCTCCGATGACGATCGAGAGCACGATAGCGCTACTTCCTAAAACTACATGCCTCAGATGCTTTTTCTCAACAGAGAAAGTAGCTGCTGAAGACATCACTGCCATATTAAAGACAATTAATAAAGTATTATCAGTAGCACCCAGCAGTTTGAATAGTCCTGTCACGACTATACAAAATAGCGTGATCTTACAGGCTTCCAGTGCAAAAGCTGAATAATCAATATTGTTCATGTTGTCATTTTGGCAGTGATTTAATTTTTAAGCAATCAATCACTAACATGGCTAAACCAATTAATAAATAGATCACCGGTAATAAAAGTGCAGTGATTTGCAACCATTCCAGGCTGAGGATTTTTTTTAGCAAATTATGCGGAGCATAAAGAACCGATGAGACCATCAGCAGTAAAGTCAGTAAAAAAATTTATGGAGGTTATTTTTCATGGAAAAATTATAATTATTGATTTAATAGTAAACAATATTATAATTAGCCAATAACTACTAACTAAATCGTAATAATAATTATGTCTCATTTCTCTCAAATTGCCGCCTTTATCGCCGTCGTCGAGCAAAGTAGCTTTGCCGCTGCTGCACGTCAATTCAATGTTTCCACTGCGGCAATCAGCCGACAGGTAGCGCGATTGGAAGCTGATTTGCATATCCAATTACTCTATCGGACTACTCGCCGGGTAGCTTTGACTGAAGTGGGCGCTGAGTATTATCAGCAGTGTAAAAAAGCTTTAGAGGGGTTAGCCGAGGCAGAGCGAACGATTTCTGCGAGTCAGGCGATGGCGACGGGTATATTAAACATCACCAGTAGCCGATATTTTGCTTTACAATATTTATTGCCGAGATTGCCGAAATTTCTCGCAGAGAATCCAAAATTGCACATTAAAATTGAATTGGCAGAAAGATTTCCCGATTTGGAGAAAGAAAACATTGATTTAATTTTCGGCATGTCGATGCCGGAGTCACTTGATTTAGTCAGAAAACGTGTCGCTACGACTCGATACGTGTTATGCGCTGCTCCACAATATTTAAAAAAATATCCTCAGCCAAAAACACCGGAAGATATGCATCGACACCGTTATTTGGCGCATAGTATGCGTCAGCCTGATAATGTGCTTGTTTTTAAGAACAGTCGTGAAGTAACCATACAACCATTTTTGCGAATTAATGATAGCCAAGCGTTACGTGATTGCGCCATTCAAAGCATGGGAGTAGTACAATTACATGATTATCTGGTAGCTGATGCTCTAAAAGATGGACGATTAATCGAATTGCTTAAAAATTTTAGCCAGTTACAACAGCCGATTTATTTATATTACAAAAAGAACCGTTACCTGCAACCTAAAATCAGGAATTTTATTGATTTTTATACAAATTGACAAGTTCAAAATCCAGATTGGAAAACTGATCTTAAATCGATATTGCGTTCCAAGATTTTACTGGGTTTGTTGACTACAATCTTGGGGTATGCGGGCGTATTTGCAGTGTTCACTTATATTGCTCCTATTTTAATCCAAATCAGTGGTTTTAAGGAACCTGCCGTTTCGTCTATTTTGCTGTTATTTGGTTTGGGTCTAATGGGCGGCAACTTACTGGGTGGAAAAAAGGATATCTTTCCCATCAGATGCTTCATAATCGAGTTGAAGATCACCCGTTGATAGAAATTTTGTTTTGATACCAAAATCAGAATCTTCTTCCAGCTTGTTTATTAATATTATGCAAACCTAACAAGAGGCTGAAACTTGTTCTTCTGACAAGTAGCTTCTAATGAGTGTCATGTGCAGAGGTTAGCCGGTTTTATTTAATATTTTTAATTTAATTTTAATATTCTTGATTTATTTTAGTCATATTAATTTAGCGCAATAAAGTTTAAGTATAATAGATAGATAAAGAGATGAAGAGATATTTACAGTTTGTAAAATCAGCACAAAAAGTACGTCTTATGTTAGAGGAAAAAGTTTCCATACCTATAGACTTAAATCGATGTTTGTTAGACAAAGAGGACAAAGACTTCTATACCATTTTAAGTGTTGTTTCCGAATTAATGAATTATATAGTAGCAAATATTTCGAGATTTCAGAAGAATTTATTGTTAAAAGGACATACTGCTAAACATATCAGCAGAAATGAAAGCAAAAATCTATTTCCACTTCAAATTATTAAAACAAATAAAGACGAGTACTATATCGTTTTTAGTTATAAAAATAAAATAACCGATTGGAAAGGCCGTGGTTTGATAAGGACAGCAAAGGAGGCACTTATATTAAAAATAGTTGAAGAAAAAACTCAATGGATTAAAGGTGTAGATTCAGTGGCTCACCAAGACCATATTGATGCATTGATGAATGAAATCAAGTTAATGGAGTTAGTGGATAATAGCAGTATACATAAAATAATCGAAGGATCACTCTATACTGGGAAAAACGGTATACTCAAAAAATCGGTTGTTTCCGAATTTGCTGAAGGCGGTACCATTGGAAAAATTATTGATGATAGTTATTTAATTCAAATAAATTTAAATTTAATAGATATTTTTATTATTTTCTATGGTTGTGTAGTAGCTATGTGTGAACTCCATAAAATAGGAATTATACATAGAGACGCACATGAGGGAAATTTTTTTTTATTTTTTGAAGAAAATAAGAGTTTAAAAAATAAATATATATATCATCCGAAAATTTCGGATTTTGACGCGTCACACCGGTATCAAGATATTACGTCTGATGAATTTAAAAATGAGATAAGTGAAGATGTGAGAAGATTGCTGGTAACTTTAATTAAATTTCTGAAAATTTCTTTTTCTCTTGATAAGAATGGTAAAAAAATTATTGAAAATTTATTAACAAAAATCCGCAGAATTGATACTGATAAGGTACCTTTTAAATATGATACTGAAACATTAATTAAAGAATTTAATAATTTTATAATCGAAATAAGGAAAATTTCTACAAAATCATCTGCTGCTATTAGTAAACATATTAGAATACTCTATCCTGAATACTCAACATCTTTATTTTGGAAAAATAATGATTCTAAAGAAAATAAGGAAATTACCACTACTTACAATAAACGCCATTAACAAGAGTTAACAAGTGTCAGAAAAGACCGAAAGCGGCTTTTATACTCCAGGAGCGAAGTCGTACGTGAGTCTTTAAGATTGATGCACAATTATGACGATCTACAAAAACAACGCATTCAACAACTGAATGCTTCTATTGAAGAGGGGCTATTGCAACTCAAGACGAGTAAAAAAACTTCATCTTCCGTAGCCTATCAGCGATTAAAGAAAAAAATAGAAAAAATTGCAAAGAATCCTAAATGAGCAAATATTTTTTATCGCATATAGCAGAACAAGATATTGATGAAATTATTACTTATATCGCTCAAGAAAATCCAAAATCGGCTCTGAAATTTTTAGATTCGCTTTACGAAAGTATGGATTTGTTGGCGATGAACCAGCAAATAGGCACATAAGGACAGATATTACCGATAAGCCTGTGTTATTTTGGTCATTTAAATGGCATTACTTGATCATTTAAAAAAACTCATCACCGATGTAGATTGTTAGAATACTCAGCGGCTGTAGAGATATTTCTGGATTGCTAACTCAACAAAGTGCTATTTCTGAAGAAATAGAAACTCTATCGGTGTTTGACGGATAAATTTTTATGGCTTGAGATTTTTAAGCTGTTACAAGGTATTAGTTCGGCTTATGATATAGCTTTACCGCCCGGTGCGTTTCGAGTTTGTATTTGCCGTATTCCGCCTATACCCGATAATGAAAAAGATTATATCATGCATAAAACTCTTTCGGTCGATTATGCCTAAGCATTAGAGGGAAAGTAATCTCCATTTTTATCATAAATGTCAACGTCAAAATGAACAACCATGGAGCTCTACCCCATAAGCGCTAACTTGTTTTTTTCCTAATGAATGCAATAGTTCTGGTCACCATGCACAAGTGTAACTTTATTGTTTTCCCATACATAACTACAAACTTGAGCTGGTCGGCTGTTATAAAAACTGAAAACTACTTCCCCTTTCTGAAGAGTGAAAAGCGGATCATCTGTAAACAGGTACCATCGTGACATATCTCCTAAATTAAAATTAGAGGTAATCACATCATCAAATAGAATGCGCTCTAATACCTGCTCCTTACTCTTGTAGACAGCTTCAATCCTGCTTGTACACATGCTGCCTTCACATGGATAAACTAGTACCCACTCAGGCTCCTTATCGTTGTTAATATCTACGCGATAAAGCAAAAATCCT
>JAFEDN010000014.1 GCA_018241585.1 Pseudomonadota bacterium
AAATTTCAGCCATTAAACGGCTGGGGCTAATGATGTAAAACCCGAAACTCGGGTTCATTATTGAATCCCAGCTTGGCTGGGATTCAATATCGAAATAAGAAGCCTCTTCAGCGAGAGCAGAAGAGGCGGCGGGAGCGACCCTTTCCCTTCATTATTGAATCCCAGCTTGGCTGAGATTCAATATCGAAATAAGAAGCCTCTTCTGAGAAGCGGCGGAAGAAATTGCCGCTTCGTGGCAATTTCTGCTATCATATTTTCTTTTTTGAGAAAAATTTATGTCAGAACAAACTGTTTTTACTTCTGAATCGGTGGCAGAAGGCCATCCTGATAAATTAGCAGATCAAATTTCCGATGGAGTTTTGGATGCTCTATTAGCTAAAGACCCTTCATCACGAGTCGCTTGCGAAGTCGTAGTCAAATCGGGCATGGTGCTAGTCACAGGAGAAATCACCACCTCTGCATGGGTAGATATAGAACAAATAGCGCGCAAAGTCATTAGAGAAGTCGGTTACACTGACCACCAATATGGTTTCGATGCGGATACTTGCGTGGTATTAACCGCTATCAGTAAACAATCTCCCGATATCGCCATGGGCGTGGACGTCGACCCTGCTAGAAATAAAGAATTGGGCGCCGGCGACCAAGGGATGATGTTTGGCTATGCCACTCACGAAACCGACGTCTTAATGCCCGCCCCGATCACCTATGCTCATCGCTTGATGCATAGACAGGCCGAAGTTCGAAAAAGCGGGCTTTTGCCTTGGCTGAGACCGGATGGTAAATGCCAGCTCACTTTCGTTTATGAGAATAACCTTCCTATAGCCATAAATTGTATCGTTTTTTCCACTCAACATAATCCTGAAGTTTCTCAAAAAACCATCGAAGAAGGCGTTATGGAGGAGATCATTAAACCGGTAGTGCCTGCCGAATGGTTACTGAAATCTACTCAATACTATATTAATCCGACTGGACGCTTTGTTATTGGCGGCCCGGTCAGCGATGCCGGCTTAACCGGTAGAAAAATCATTGTCGATACCTATGGCGGTATGGCAAGACATGGAGGCGGCTGTTTCTCCGGCAAGGACCCTACCAAAGTAGACCGTTCCGCCGCTTATTTGGCTCGTTATATAGCCAAAAACATTGTCGCCGCTCAGTTAGCGGATCGATGCGAAGTGCAACTGTCCTATGCCATTGGAGTGGCTGAACCGACTTCTGTAAGGATAGATACCCTCGGCACTGGCAAAGCCAGTGAGCAGCAAATTAGCCGCTGGGTACGTAAACACTTTGAGCTACGGCCCTATGGAATCATTCAAAGCTTGAATTTACTAAGACCCGTTTACCGAGCAACCGCTGCATATGGTCATTTTGGCCGTAACGAACCAGGTTTTACTTGGGAAAAAACTGACAAAATCGAAGCGTTGCAACAAGAATCTAAACAAAGGATCAAAGCATGAAAGACTATCAAATAGCCGATCTCAGCCTGGCGGACTGGGGCCGTAAAGAAATAGCGATCGCCGAATCAGAAATGCCGGGTTTGATGGCGTTAAGAAAACAATACGGTTCTGAAAAACCTTTAAAAGGCGCTCGGATCGCAGGTTGTCTACACATGACTATTGAAACCGCCGTTTTGATAGAAACTTTGATTGAACTGGGCGCTAGTGTTCGCTGGTCTTCTTGCAATATCTATTCGACCCAAGACCATGCTGCGGCTGCCTTAGTAGCACGAGGCATCCCTATTTTTGCTTGGAAAGGAGAAACTGAAGCAGAATACTACCAATGTATCGACCGCACTCTCGAAGCTCCGGGATGGGTCCCCGATTTGCTGTTAGATGACGGTGGAGATTTAACGGCAGTGGCTCATGAAAAATACCCTCAGCTTCTCAAAAATCTGAAAGGATTGACTGAAGAAACCACTACCGGGGTACACCGTTTATATGACATGATGGCCAAAGGCGCCTTAAAAATTCCCTCTATTAACGTTAATGATTCGGTCACCAAGTCCAAATTTGATAATTTATATGGCTGCCGAGAATCCTTGGTGGACGCTTTGAAACGAGCCACCGATGTGATGATTGCCGGCAAAACCGCAGTAGTAGCTGGTTATGGCGATGTTGGCAAAGGCTGCACTCAAGCCCTTCGATCTTTAGGAGCCAAGGTTTGGGTAACTGAAATTGATCCTATTTGCGCTCTGCAAGCAGCCATGGAGGGGTTTTCAGTGGTGACCATGGAAGAAGCTGCTCCGGTTGCGGATATCTTTGTTACGGCTACGGGTAATCACGGCGTGATTCGCTTAGAGCACATGCAAGCCATGAAGAATCAAGCCATAGTCTGCAATATTGGTCACTTTGATGTGGAAATTGATGTCGCTGCACTTGAGCAATTTAAATGGGAAAATATCAAGCCACAAGTTGATCATGTTATTTTTCCAGACGGAAAACGCATTATTTTGTTGGCGCGAGGCAGATTGGTCAACCTAGGTTGCGCCAGCGGCCACCCCAGTTTTGTAATGTCTAATTCTTTCACCAATCAGGTGTTGGCTCAAATTGAGCTGTGGAAACATAGCGAAAAATATAAAATTGGTGTTTATGTTTTACCTAAACATCTTGATGAACAAGTCGCTAGACTACACTTGGAACGAATTAATGCAAAACTGACCGTTCTGACTGACCAACAGGCTAACTATATCGGCGTCAGTAAGAATGGACCCTTCAAACCGGATTATTACCGATATTAAATAATTTCTTAAAGCCAACCAGAGAAATAATTATAGTAATACGTAGTGTATTTGACATAAGGTTTTTTATAGGTAATACTTAACATTATAAGTATTACTTTTTTTAGGAAGCATGTAATGTATTCTTCTACTATAACATCTAAAGGTCAAGTAACCATACCCGCTGATTTGAGACAGGCTCTAGATTTGCAGCCCGGAGATAAAGTTGCTTTTGAAGCCATCGATCACAAGATATTAATTTTTAAAAAAAAAGATGATATCTCTCAAGCATTTGGTATGTTTAAAGTTGAAAAAAAAATTCTGCTCAAGGATATTCAAAAAGCAATTGAAAAAGGTTACGGCGATGATCGCAATTGATACTAATATCTTAGTTCGAATTTTTATCGATGACTTAAACGATAGCCAAGTAAAAAAATCCAGAGACTTGGCAAAAAAAGCTAAAAATGTTTTTCTTTCTGAAATCGTATTAGTGGAGATGGTATGGGTTTTAAGTCGTGCTTATGACCTCACCAAACAACAGATTCTTGCCATTTTACAGGAAATATATGAAAATTCAGCTTTTGTTGTTGAGCGTGAGCAGAATTTCCTAGAAGGGCTTCTGCTTTTCAGAGAAAATAATGCAGACTTCTCTGATTGTATGATATTAGTCGCAGCAAAAAAAGCCGATGTAAAAGATTTTTATACCTTTGATGAGAAATTTGCAAAACTGAAACCCGTTAAAAAATTGGCTTAATAGTCCTGTCGAATGGCTGATTTCACTTTTTGAAGAGTTTGTTCAGCAACTGTATTTGCCTGTTCTGCGCCTGCTTGCAAAATATGAATCACATGATCCAAATCATTTTGGTATTCCAAACGGCGGCGGCGAAAAGGTTCAAGCAAAGCATTTAAAACTTCAATTAATTTCTTCTTGCAAGCCACGTCGCCAATTTGACCTGTTCGGTATTGCTCTTTAGTTTGTTCTACCCAAGCTTTGTCAGGATTAAAAATATCATGCAAAATCCATAAAGGATTATTTTCAACTGTCCCGGGGTCCGAAGCCTTCAATCGTTTTGGATCGGTGTACATACTCATGACTTTTTGGACCACCGTGTCTGGATCATCACTGAGTAAAATCGCATTATTGAGCGATTTACTCATCTTTAATAATCGGCCTTCCGAATTGGGTGGCCCTAAGCCGATTAGTCTATCCACCCTGCCGACCAAAGGAGTAATGACCGGCAACAATCCTCCTGCTGTTATGTAATCAGCATCTAAGGTATGAGAGTCGACTCCACAATATAATTGATTAAATTTACGAGCTACTTCCCGAGTCATTTCTAAATGCGGCAATTGATCTTCACCCACAGGAACTATCTCAGGTAAAAAAGCTAAAATATCGGCTACCTGCAAAACAGAATAGAGTAAAAACCCAAAAGAATAATTATCTCCTAGCTGTTTATCGCGTATTTCATCTTTCAAAGTAGGGTTACGCATTAAGCGGGGGAAGGGGATCAACATGCTAAAAATAGAAGCCAGTGTGTATATGGCCGGTACGTCCGATTCAATAAATATGACGCTTTTTTTTGGATCAATCCCAGCCGCCAGGTAGTCGATTGCAATATCCAGGGTGCTCTGACGAATTTCCGCAGGACGTTCTGACCGAGTAGTAAAAGCATGGATATTGGCCAATATGAAAAAGCATTCATATTGCTCTTGAAGTTTAACGCGATTCTCCACCGATCCCACCCAATGCCCCAAATGTAACTTTCCTGTAGGAGTATCGCCGGTGAGCAAACGCTTTTTAGCAGTGTGTTTAGAACTCATTTTGGTATAATAACAAACTACTTTCCCATCATAAAGGATGTTCCATGGCAGACTACCAAAATTTGCTGGCCGTCTCCCGGCAGAAGCTACTAAAGGCAATCAGGCACCTTGAATACAGTTATAACAAAATAAAGACTCTCCCTAATAATGTTTCAACATTAGATGATGAAACATTAGAAACTTGGGAAAGTTTTAGCGCTAGATTTGCCCGGGTTGCTGAAATTTTTTTAACCCGTTACTTAAGATCCTATGTGCTCGCAGCGGACCCCGGTTTTGAAGGAACATTAAGAGATTTTGTAAATCAAGGTGAAAAATTGGGGCTTATTGACGATGCGCGTGTATGGATGGGTATCAGAGAATTACGTAATATTAGTTCACATGATTATTCTGAAACGGATTTGACGCATTTTTTTATTCGTTTAAAAAATGAGGCGCCCAGATTATTATCAATTAGGGAAAAACTTGATGCGCCTGACTCACAGTGAAATTAGTAGCTTGATTAAAGCGATTTCCGAATTTATTCATCAACAACCTGCAGAATTACGGCTCTATGGCAGCCGCACAGATATCCACCGGCGCGGAGGAGATATTGATTTATTATTAATTTTATCAGATCAGCAATTGCTTCAAAAAATAATATTACAAAAGCATTTACTGCTATCCAGGATCAAGGAACTGATCGGTGATCAAAAAATTGATTTGAAAATTATCCATAAAGATGAAATAACTCAAGACCCCTTTCTACAGTTAATTTTCCCTAACTCTATTTTATTAAAATCTTGGTAAGACTTTTAAATTAACCGGCATAATATTTTGTCATTACGACTTATAGCTAAGCCAACAGGAGACAATCTAATACATACGCTCCGGCTTTCGCCGCGGCCGTAATGACTATAAAGTGAATTTCAGTATACAGAGAGCATAACGTTGCATGCTGCAACTGATAATGCTTTAATTATTGGCATGAAAACTAATCAATTACCTCAATTTACTACTATTGACCCTGCAACGATTACCGCAAAACTGCAACACATCCTAGAAGAAAATAGACAAATTTTAACTGATTTATTGTCTAAAACTAAATCCTTTACCTGGGAAAACTGTCTGCATCCCTTAGAAAATTTAGAAGACCGGTTACAACATTTCTGGTCTCCGATTAGCCATTTGAACTCGACCGCCACCCGCCCGGAGTTAAGAGCGGCCTATAATGCCGGCATACCTTTAATCACCGATTACCAAACCGAAATGGGACAGAATCAAGCACTATATCAAGCTATATTACAGATTTCAGAAAATGAAACCTTTAACCGCTATGATCATGCCCAAAAAATGGTTATCAAACATTATTTGCGCGATTTCAAATTATCCGGAGTCGCATTAGGCTCAGAAGAAAAGCAACGCTTTGCACAATTATCAAAAGAGCTATCCCTGCTTTACACGCGCTTTGAAGAAAACGTCCTAGACGCCACCGACGGCTGGAGCAAGCATATTACTGACCCCCATGAATTATCTGGACTACCTGAAATTGCGGTCCATGCTGCTCAAGATGCGGCCGCTAAAAAGCAGTTATCAGGTTGGCTGTTTAATTTGGAAGCACCTTCTTATATTGCCGTCATGCAACATGCTGATTCAGCCAGTTTACGCCAAGAACTTTATACCGCTTATGTCACTCGGGCATCCGACCAAGGTCCCAAGGCCGGACAATGGGACAATACGGCTTTAATCAATGAAATTTTGAAGAAAAGACTGGAAAAAGCTCAACTTTTAGGTTTTAACAATTATGCAGAACTATCTTTAACTCGCAAAATGGTCACTTCGCCTCAAGAAGTTTTAGAATTTTTACATAAATTGTTGGAAGCAGCCCGGCCCAAAGCAGTCTTAGAGTTTGCCGAATTACAAGAATTTGCCGGGCAAAATGGCCATTATAATTTACAGCCTTGGGATGTTGCTTACTATAGCGAAAAATTACGTCAACAACGTTACAACATTTCCCAGGAAGAGTTGCGCGCCTATTTTCCCTTAGACAAAGTGTTGGAAGGATTATTCACCATCGTCCATCGCTTGTTCGGAATGAACTGTAAACAAATCGAAGGTGTCGATGTGTGGCATCCCGATGTCCGGTGTTATGCCATGTTTGATAGCGAAAATGAATTACGTAGCTATTTTTATACCGATTTATTTGCCAGAGCTAACAAAAGAGGCGGCGCTTGGATGGATGAGTATAGCGGCAGACGGCGCTTATCAGATGGCAGTTTACAGATTCCAGTAGCGTTTTTAACCTGCAACTTTCAAGCTCCAGTGGGAAAAATGCCTTCTTTATTAACCCATAATGAAGTCGAAACCCTGTTCCATGAATTTGGACATTGTTTGCAACATATGCTGACCCAAGTAGATTATATAGGGGTTTCCGGTATCCACGGAATCCCTTGGGACGCGGTCGAGTTACCCAGTCAATTTTTGGAAAATTGGACTTGGGAAAAAGAATCCATTAACTTAATTGCCAGTCATTACCTCACCCATCAGCCATTACCGGATCAGCTCTATTTTAAAATGCAAAATGCTAAAAATTTTCAGCAAGCTATGCAAATGTTACGACAAATCGAATTTTCTTTATTTGATTTTAAGTTACACTTAGAATTTGATCCCACTCAGCTTAATCAAGTACAAAATAGCTTGAATTCTGTGAGACAGCTTACTTCTCTTTTACATATTCCAGAATTTAATCGATTTCAAAATAGCTTCACTCACATATTTGGAGGCGGCTATGCAGCAGGCTATTACAGTTATAAATGGGCAGAGGTGATGGCCAGTGACGCCTTCGGATTATTTTTAGAAAAAGGGATATTTGATCCTGAAACCAGCCGTAAATTTTTACATACTTTTTTAGAAAGCGGCGGCTCTGTTGAGCCATTAGAGCTATTTATCCAGTTTCGAGGACGTCCGCCACAAACTGAATCCTTGTTGCGTCAAACAGGAATTGTTGCTTAATCAAATTGACCATCTATGCTTTTCAACAGTAATTGCTGTAAAATGCCTTTGGCTTGATTAAATAGGAATTTATTGCAAATGGAAATAATCAAAACCTGGCGATTGTGGCTTATCTTACTTTTATGTATGCCCGCTACACTTTACGCAGCGGATATCTCAGCAACTCATGAATACCGGTTGCAGAATGGTTTGAAATTGATCGTTAAAGAAGATCATCGAGCACCGGTGGTTTTTTCTTCCATTTGGTACAAAGTAGGCAGCAGCTACGAGCCGGCAGGGATCACCGGAATCTCTCATGCGCTTGAACACATGATGTTTCGAGGCACACATCAATTTGGGCCAGGAAAATTGACCAGCCTAGTGAACTCCAACGGCGGTGAACTTAACGCGATGACCTCAACAGACTACACAGTTTTTTTTCAAACTCTACCCGCTGATAAGCTAGCCCTGAGTTTCCAATTAGAATCAGACCGGATGACCAATCTGCTGCTGGATAAAAATGCTTTCAGCAAAGAAATCCAAGTGGTTATGGAAGAACGCCGCATGCGCACCGAGGATGTGCCACAAACACTGACTTTAGAGCATTTCAACGCTCAAGCTTTTATTAACAATCCTTATAGCCATCCTGTAGTCGGCTGGATGAGTGATTTACAGCAGATGACTATAGAAAATTTACGCGCTTGGTACCACCAATGGTATGCCCCTAATAATGCCATTTTGATTGTGGTGGGTGATGTCAATCCCGTTAAGGTGTACACGCTGGCTAATCAATACTTTGGAAAAGTACCATCACAATCACTTCCCGTGCAAAAAAAATTGCAGGAAGTTCAGGCTTTAGGAACACGCCGTGTTCAGGTGCATATACCCGCTAAAGTCCCTTGGTTGATAATCGGTTATAATACTCCTTCTTTGACTAATAATGCTCAGTCAATTGACCCCTATATTTTGACATTGATAGCCTATTTATTAGGCGGCGGTGAAAGCTCCCGGCTTAACAAAGACCTAGTGCGAGGGCAGCAAATAGCAGCCAGCGCTTCTAGTGATTATGATATTTATAATTTATATAGCAATTTATTTACTGTGTCGGCAACTCCAACAAATAATACTTCCATTGAGAAATTACTGGCGGCAGTTCAGCAACAAATTCAATCATTGCAGACTAATTTAGTAGACACCAAAGAATTAGCGCGAGTGAAAACGCTGATTATCTCCGCACATATTTATGATCAAGACTCCCTAATGGAACAGGCGTTCGATTTAGGCGTACCGGAAGTCACGGGATTATCTTGGCGTGAGGAAAACCAATTTGTTAATCGTATTAAAAGCATTACCCCTGAACAAATTCGCGCAGCCGCTCAACAATATTTTAAACCGGAACAAATGACTGTAGGTGTATTAGACCCTATTATTTCTCCCAACGCACCGTCCACTACAGGAGATCTTCATGGTCAATCGGCGATACATTAGTTTAATAACTGGTTTATTTTTTATTTTTTTCTGTGGTTTTTTTTCACAAGCTATAAACGCACAAACTGAGCCAGCGAAAAAACCTCTTTTAAATATTCAATATTGGAAAACGTCGCAAGGTACGCCCGTTTATTTTGTTAAAGCGGCAGAAATCCCAATGATTGACATCCGGCTCATTTTTAATGCCGGCTCGGTTTATGACGGCCGGCAGTGGGGCATTGCCAGTTTGGCAGAGTCGATGGTCGATCAAGGTACCGACCTGCATGATGCCGATCAAATAGCGGATATTTTTGATCAGAATGGCGCGCAATTTTCCAGTGATACCAACCGGGATGTGATCCTGTTTGCGTTTCGTAGTTTAACCGACCCCCAATATCTCAACCCAGCTCTAAATAATTTGATTGAGATTTTAGGAAAAGCCAACTTCCCCGGCAAATCTTTTGATCGTATTCAACAACAAACCCTAACAGCGATCCATCAGCAACAAGAAGACCCTTCTTCAGTGGCCTCAGATGCTTTTTTTCATTATCTATATAATGATCAAGGTTACGGCCACCCCATTTTGGGAACTGAAAGTAGTGTTAAAGCTATTACTCCTGAACAGGCAAAAGCTTTTTACCATCAGTACGTAGTCAGCAGCAATGCGAAAATAGTGATTGTGGGAAATATAGAACGTAACCAAGCAGAACAAATTGCTCAGCAATTAATGAACGCCTTACCAAAGGGTTCATCTGCTCCGCAATTAGCTTTAAATCAACAAACCGGTAAGGGTCTAAAAACCATTTCCTTTCCCTCTCAACAAACAACAATAGTCACCGGACAATTAGGTATTGACCGGCAAAATCCAAATTATTTCCCATTAATGGTCGGTAATTATCTGCTTGGGGTGATGCCGTTAAATTCATTATTGTTCGAACAAGTTCGAGGTCAACAAGGATTGGTTTATGGGATTTTTAGTAACTTTGATTTATTAACCTATCGAGGACCTTTCGAAATTGTCCTACAAACTCGCAATTCCGAAAAAAATAAAGCAATTGACCTTACTCGCCAGGTTTTAACCCAATACACAACCAATGGGCCAACTTCTTCGCAGCTAGAAACTGCTAAGCAAAATATTATTAATCATTTTCCTCTGAATTTAGCTACCAACGAAAACATCGCCTCGGTATTAACTCAAATGGCGATCAATCAGCGGCCATTAGATTATTTAGACACTTACCAAAGCCGTGTTAACCAAGTATCGGTCAATCAAGTTAAAGAGGCTTGGCAAACTTATGTCGATCCACAAAAATTACTGACTGTGATGGTTGGCAACTAATTGCGATCTTATGCCTTTTGTTCGTATTATTGGAGGAAGTTGGCGCAGCAGACGGATTTTTTTTCCAGAAATTCCTGGTCTTCGCCCAACTCAAGATCGAATCAGAGAAACCCTTTTTAATTGGCTTATGCCTGTTATTCCTGAAACAAAATGCTTAGATTTATTTGCGGGCAGCGGCGTCTTAGGTTGGGAAGCTTTGTCTAGGGGAGCAAAACATACCTGTTTTGTAGATAAAAACCGAAAAGTCGTTCAGCAATTGTATAACAGCGCGGAAACACTTCGCACCCAAAAAGATCAATTTGAAATTTTTTTAACTTCGGATTGGAACAAGTTATCCCTGCAAGCTTTTGCGCCATTTGACATAGTTTTTTTAGACCCTCCCTTCCATCAAAATCTTTTGTCGAAAGCAGTCGACTGGCTAATTGAAAATAACTTAGTACATTCAGGTTCTTTGATCTATATGGAAATGGAAAAAGACCTGGAATTGTTGCTCCCCCGCAATTGGATAGTAACCCGCAAACAATTGACTGCTACACTAATTTATCAACTCGTTAGAGCTGAAAAGGGTCAAATCTTGAATTGTGAATAGACCTTCCCAATTCACAATTCAAGATTTGCCCCCCTTAAAAAATATTGCCGCTACCGGCTGAAACTGGGGCTTGGGTATGAGGTTCTGTGCCTTGACGGAATACTTCAAAAACAGCATCAGGCTGATTAATTCCTGCCAGTAAACCGGTTTGAGGGTCAATACGAGCGGTTACAATTCCAGGAGGCTGAGGCATGGTGCTGGTTGGCATACCAGCTAATGCAGTTCGCATAAAATTAATCCATATCGATAAAGCCACATCACCTCCATATTCATGTGTAGAGGTTAAATCATCAAATCCAATCCAAACGGTAGTAACGATTTTGGAATTAAAACCTGAGAACCAAGCATCGACCTTATCATTCGTAGTTCCGGTTTTACCAGCCAAATCCGAACGCCGCAATACAGTAGCAGCTTTGCCGGTACCGCTGTTGATAACATCTTGCAAAGCCTGAGTAATTAAATAGGCATTTTGAGAATCCAATACTTGTGGCGCCAGATCAGTTTGATTTTGGGCAGCGGCCGGATCAGTAATGCAAACTGGACAGGCATGCGCCGGTTTTGCGGTAAAAATAATTTTTTGATCACCATCTGTGATATGGTCAATAAAATAAGGAGTCACCCGATAGCCACCATTGGCAAAAACACTGTAGCCAGTTGCCATCGATAAAGGCGAAGTTAACCCTGCACCCAGCGCTAAGGACAAGCTTTGCGGAAGCCGGCTCGGATCGAAACCAAAGCGTTGGACAAAGTTGACGGCATAAGGAATACCAATATCTTGCAACAGTCTAATAGACACCATGTTGAGCGATTTAACCAACCCTTCTCTCAGCCGGGTAATCCCTGAAAACTGCCGGGAATCATTGCGTGGACGCCAAACTGAATCCTCTCCAGAATCATTCATGACAATGGGTGAATCATTGATAGTGCTAGCCAAAGTATATCCTTTATTCAAAGCAGCGGAATAAATAAAAGGTTTAAAAGACGAACCTGGTTGCCGTTGCGCTTGGGTAGCTCTATTAAATTCACTCAATTGAAAATCATACCCTCCCACCAAAGATAGAATTGCACCATTCTGAGGGTCTAAAGTCACCAAAGCACCTTGGACCTTTGGCAAAGATTCTAAACGCCAGACGTTGTCCACTGGTCGAACCCAAATTTGTTCTCCTACCTTCAAGTCAATATTTTTCGGCATAGCCCAGGAAAATTGATTAGCAGCGATTATAATTTTACTGCCATCCGCCAATAAAGCCTGCACTTGATTAGTGTCAATGGCCAAAACCGCAGCAGGCTGTAGGATATTTGACGATAAGCTTAATTGAGCGAGTTTGCTCTGCCAGACTTGTTGCCAATCCATTATATTTTTTTCAAAATATGTCTTAGTTCCGTAGTAGCCATGCCTTTCGGTATAGTTTATTAATCCTAATTGCAGATTAGAAGTTGCCGCATTTTGTAATTGAGTAGAAAGAGTGGTGTAAACGCTAAAACCTTGATCATAAGCATTTTCCCCGTATTTATCAGCCATATATTGACGAACCATTTCCGCTACATACGGAGCATTTACGCTGACCGAAGGCCCATGATAACTAGCGTGGTCTTGTTCATGAATAGCTTGTAAATATTGGGCTTTGCTAATATCGCCCACTCCTAGCATTCTCAATAAAACGTGATTGCGTCTTTCTGTGGCTGCTGCGGGTCGAGCGATAGGATTGTTTTTAGAAGGAGCCTGTGGCAACCCGGCAATCATAGCCATTTCTGCTAAAGTAAGCTGATCCAGCGCTTTTCCATAGTATACGCTGGCGGCAGCGGCAACGCCGTAAGCACGATTACCAAAATAAACTTTGTTCAGATATAATTCAAGAATTTTATCTTTACTAAAATTCCGTTCAATTTTTAAAGCCAGTAAAATCTCACGAATTTTTCGAATATAAGTTTTTTTATGACTCAAAAAGAAATTTCGAGCTACTTGCATAGTAATCGTGCTCGCACCTTGACTCTTTTGACCAGTGCCGAGCAGCACTTTAAAAGCTCTAAACAAGCCAATAAAATCGACGCCCGGATGCGAATAAAATCGCTGATCTTCAGTCGCTAAAATAGCTTGGACCAGAGGTTTAGGAACTTGATCTAAGGTTACCGGCATACGCCGGCTAGCGCCGTATTCTGCTACCAGCTCTCCTTCTTGAGTATAAACGCGTAAAGGGACTTGCATGTGGACGTCATTCAGCACATCCACATTGGGAAGCTGCATTTCTATAGTGATACAAAAGATAACCACACCGATAATACCAGCGGCGATCAACCCTAAGATCAGCAGAAAGTAACGGGTAAGTGCATGAAATAATTTGAATAATAAATTTTTCATATAAATCTATTATAACATACCCGTTATTTTTGCAGAAGCACGGGGATTTTATATTTTTCCGGTATTGTTGCCGGATAACCAAAATGTTTCCATAAGCTATGGAAAAAATCAGAACTGGAATGGAAATTAACGGCAACAGCGTTAGAATTGCTGTGATTACTCCGGTAAAAAAATCACAATGGCGAATTTTGGAAATAGCCGATTTTGCTACTGAGCCGGAATATCTGCCCAACTTATTACAACGGTTAAAAAGAGAATTACCATTGCAGCGTGGTAAAATCATCGCCAGCGTACCTCATGAGCAAACTCTATTTAAAGACATTTGGCTTGACGCCTCATTAAAAAATCAGGAAATCTATCGATATTTACTACAACAAGTTCCTTTATTATTTGGAAATTTTGCTGAAAATTGGGCATTTGATTTCGAAATAACAGAGTCTGTCAAAAACCAAAATCGCATTAGTGTGGTCAGCTTGCCGCAAAATAAAATAAATCAATACCGAAAATGGTTTAAAGAATCCAAACTAGCAATCCATGCTCTTGATGTGGATATCTTAGCTCTGGCCCGGCTTACTACTACCTGCGCCGATTGGCAAATGGATCAAATTCAAGCTTGGATTGAAATTAAAGAATTTGAATGGATTTTCATGGTTTTTAGAAATCAAAACTTATGGTTTCAAAAAAGAGCGATGCCGACTTCCGAAAAAGCAGCAATGCAAAATCAAATAGCCAAATTAACACAATTCTATAATGGCTTATTTCCAGAGTGGCCAATATCTCAGGTCAGCGTGTTGATCAACAACTCAAGTTCGAAAAATCATACAGACTTTCAACCTGTAGCATTAAATCATGATACGTGGACCGACACCAACGTAAGTCACTCCGCATTTTGCAGTTTAGGATTAGCTATTTATGACTATTAATTTATTACCTTGGCGTCAACAACGATTACGAAGTAGAGAAATACGCTTATCTCTTGCATTATTATTTATCGGGATAATAGCAGTCACCATACTTTGGTACTGGCATGTGCAACTTTCTAATAAAACCAAATACTATGCTCAACTCCATCGCCAACTTTTAAATCAGTTTAATGCCTTAAAAACCAGTGAAAACTTTGTTAACTTAGATGGTCAATTAGCTGCTGTTTCTAAACACATCTCTTTAATTAAAGCGGTCACTGCTGATCAGAAACAATTTTGGCACGAATGGAGCTTACTACAGGATAAAATTCCAAAGCAATTTTTATTAAATGAGGTTCGCTGGAATCCTACGGAATTACAATTACAAGGAAATACCACAGACTTGAAAATTTTTGCATCGACCGTCAAAGCACTAGAAACCTGTCCGCAATTCTCAGCTATTAATTTGCAAAATCTAACGGTTGTTCAAAAAACTAATTTAATTCATTTTACTTTGATAATTTTTTATAAAGCATGAGCACGATGTTTAAGCGTTTGATATATTTTTCGGTAATCCTATTTTTTCCACTCATTTTAGTTTTAGATTTGATTTTACCAGATTATAAAAAGATTACCATTATTACGTCTGCAAATAACCAAATACATCAGCAATTAACGAAACGGCAAAATGATATGGATCAGCAACTTCAACTGAAGAAAAAAATTTCACTTTTACAAAATTCAAAGCTTGCTCAAGCCAATTTGCAAAAAATCAGGTCCAGCGATATTTATAACACCCTATCTTTTTTAGCAAAAAACAACCATCTCACGATTACCAAAATGAAACCTTTACCATCAGAAAATTTAGACCCAGGTTTTATAAAGCAAACCATTTTTTTAAAAATAGATGGAACCGAAGCCAGCCTTTTACAATTTCTAAAATTGATGCTGTTACAAAAGTGGGTTACACAAATTGTAGACCTTGATTTGTCAGCGGATAAAAATCTAATTACCTTGACCATCACTTTAATTTTTTATTATGAAACAAAATAATTATTTTTTTAAATTAATTGGATTGCTAGTTTTTATGATTATTGGAGCACACGCTCAAGGAAAAACTTCATCGTTACACAATCGATTATTATTGCAATCTTCATCTATAATCATCCACAATATTTCTTATGTTACTCCTGTTCATCAAGTGTTAATTAAAGCCCACATTGTCAATATTGATCACAACTATACTAAAGAATTAGGCATCAATTTTTCCACTGCCAACGGCTCTTTGGCAACTACGGGAGGGTATAGCCTTAATTTGCCCAATTCATTGGCAGATGCTGACGACTTTATCATACCGATTGCCGCATTAGGGCAAAGCATTGTTTTGAACGCAACTTTGAGCGCCTTAGAAAAGTCTGGTCATGCACAACTCATATCGGACCCGCAACTGGTTACGTTAGACCATAGGGCCGCTATCATTGAGGCCGGACAGGAAATTCCTTATCAACAAGCCACAGATGGGGGCGGAACTAATGTCATTTTTAAAAAAGCTGTATTGCGTCTGCAGGTTACTCCTGACATCCAATCCAACCATCAAACTATCTTGTTACATCTGGTGATTAATCAAGATCAAGTCAGTGATTTGACTGTTAATGGCGCACCAGCAATTAGCACACAGCAACTGAAAACTCAGGTCGCAGTAAGAAACAGAAACACTTTGGTATTGGGTGGTATTATGCAAGAAGACCAAAGTGGCCAGCAGCAAGGAGTGCCTTTTCTAAGTCATTTACCCTTTATCGGCGCTTTGTTCAGAGTTCAAAAACAAACTAAAGAACGACGCCAATTACTCATTTTAGTGACACCGGTTATCTTAACTTAAGGTATTTTAGCAATCTCACCAGTGGTGGCATTCACTTGAAGATGGCTTTTTTCTCCGGAGGGACCTACCGCATTAATGATAAAAGAACCATCTTCTGATTGGATATAAGTGATTCCGGTATAGCCTAGCGCTTCTACTTTTTCCACCACATCCAGCATGGGTAAATGAACATCTATTTTTTTTAAAGCCATTATTTCTCCACTATGGGAATTAATAGCGATATTCACTGCCTCTCCCTTATCACTTATCGCTTGAACAAAATACTGATCACCTTCTAATTGCAACTGCTTAACAGCAATATAGCCTTGATTTTGTAAATTCTTTAAAATAGTGGACACGGATTGAGTAACCAAAATTTGAGCATGGGCAGATGCATAAGCTATCATAGCCAGCATGACCATCCATTTTAATTTACACATTACTAAACATCCAATAAGGGCTTTTGCTCATTAAAAGTTGGGGGGATAATTCTGGATTCAACATGTTTTCTACTTTCGGATAATAGGTTTGTTCCAATGCCCAACTGCCTGAAAGAGCAGAATGAGAAACCAAATCTGTATAAACTATCCATGACGATCCAGGAGGAAATTCAATTAAATTACCGGCCACTTGAGCTTGGTAGTCTAATTTTTTTTTCATGTTATTGTGTATTTGCAACATACAATGGTCGTAATAACTGCGCTTTTCTCTTGTGATATGGACCCGTTTTAATATCTGGGCTTCAAAAGGCCAAAGCTTGCGAACATAGGGTAAAAATTGATTTATTACCTCGGCAAAAGGCTCTCCTATCCGCCATAACCGGTTTTGACCTTGGGGATTGATATTGGTAAATATCCTAAGAATGCGTTTATTGTTGACCGGAGTGGATGGGAACGCATCAACATGCAGTCGAGTGTCATCTTTTCGATAGGAAGCAGGTTTGCGGCCTTTTATCTCAACAGGTCTTAAGCTGGTACGGCCATAGCAATGATCTGCATGATAATTGGGACAACAGGCGTTAACAAATTGGGTGCAGGATAGAAAATATCGATTCAACATTGTAGAAATTAAAGGAGTCAGTGGACCTTGAGCAGCAATTCCTCTTATACTTTTATCTTTCGGATTATAACTGATATTTTTGGATTTCATTGGTTCAATTGATTGTTTATACAAGACATCTTCTGAGACATCTAGGGGAAATTTCAAAGAAGGAAAAAAGATAATTTTTCCTGCCTCTAAAGCGGAGGTTATTTTTAATGCAAGAGTAGCATCAATACTGGCATCCCACCGGTCAACTTCCATTACAGAAAGCACTTTTTCCGCTATCATTCCTTTATTCATATTGCGTCCCAGCAAATTAAAATTTTATTTTACCTCGTCTAAAAGTAAACCCACAATACCTATTTATCAATACTAGCAGTACTGCTAAATCCATGCTAAAGTAGCCAATAAACAGATCATTACCATTACCGCTAAATAGGATTTAAATATTAACTTCTCTTCAATTTTTTTCATGCCGATCCTCCAAAGTTGCTCATAAAACAAACCAGTTCAAAAAGCACATGTCTAATGAATATAGTTCAAATTTTTACACTTTGCTTAAAGTTTTATTAAGAATTTCTTAATATCACCTGGGGTTGCTAATATTAGACCGGGTTCCGCACCCAGATATCTTTGAAAATAATTTATTGATAAATATGATTTTTTTTAAATTTTTGCTAAATTTTACCGTTGAGCAATGGCTTTATTGAATGTCGAGGTGTCCAATTTTTTCTTACATATCATAAATAATTTATTCTACCGCTTTGTCATAAAAAAATTACAGATTTTCAGGAAGAACGGTAAATCAAGCAACTTCTTATTAATTTCCGTTGCATCTGTGAATTTTCCCTGGTGATTATCGTAGGTTCAAGCTTTGCTTGAAGGCAGTAATCAAGAGCCGGACGGCTTCGATCTGCTCGCGCTTGCGATCGAGCATCACTTCAAAATTTATTATAATTCAATATCTTATAATTTATCAAGCAGCGTAGCTGATGACGGACCTTGCCTTCCATTGGAAATTGCTGGCAAAGTTATCCACAGCAATATAAAATGTCTCCACTCTTGTTACATTATTTTGATTAGTAGGTTCTTGCTTGGACGTTACACTTTGGGAACAATGTTTGGATAACTTGAAGGAGCAAATTGCTGCTCCTAAATTTAACACGTGGATACGTCCTTTGCAGGCTGAAATAAGGTCAAACCATCTGACTTTACTGGCTCCTAACCAATTCGTAGTCACCTATATTAATGATAATTTTTTAAACCAAATTCTTGCTTCACTTCAGATACTATCTGGAAATGATACTCCTCCCTCGGTTACTCTTAAAATTGGCTCTAAAATAGACAATCCCGCCTCTGAATCTATTGTAAAAAATTTAAACAGCAAACATACTGTTTCTTCGCATAGTCATTTAAATCGCAGTTTTAATTTTTCAAACTTTGTCGGCGGAAAATCTAACCAATTGGCTAGAGCGGCCGCTATGCAAGTGGCCGAAAACCCAGGCCATGCCTATAATCCACTTTTTATTTACGGTGGAGTAGGTTTAGGCAAAACTCATCTGATGCATGCGATAGGCCATGCCATTATCGAAAGAAATCCCGACGCCAAAGTACTTTACCTTCATTCTGAAAGATTCGTTGCAGATATGATTAGAGCATTACAGCGTAATACGATGAATGAATTTAAACGCTATTATCGAAGTCTTAACGCTTTACTGATCGATGACATTCAATTTTTTGCCGGGAAAGATCGATCGCAAGAAGAGTTTTTTCACACCTTTAATTCTTTATTTGACAGTCAGCAGCAAATCGTGCTCACTTGCGATCGTTATCCAAAAGAAATAGAAGGATTAGAGGAAAGATTAAAATCCCGTTTTGGATGGGGTCTGACCACAGCTATTGAGCCTCCCGAATTAGAAACCAGAGTGGCCATTTTAATGACTAAAGCCGAGGAAGCTAAAGTCAAATTACCCGAAGAAGTGGCCTTTTTTATTGGAAAACATATTCAATCTAATATTAGAGAACTAGAAGGCGCGCTTAAAAGAGTTTTGGCAAATGCTCATTTTACAGCACAACCTATTACTATTGATTTTGCTCGCGAAGCGTTAAAGGACCTTTTAAGCTTACAAGCTAAATTAATTACACCTGAAAATATTCAGCGTACCGTTGCAGAATATTATAAAATCAAGCTCAGTGATTTAATGTCAAAACGCCGGAACCGTTCTTTAGCTCGCCCTCGTCAAATGGCAATGGCTCTTGCTAAGGAATTGACAAGTTATAGTCTGCCTGAAATTGGTGAAGCCTTTGGCGGACGTGATCACACCACTGTGCTACACGCTTGTCGTAAGATTAAAGAATTAATGGTAAGTAATATTGATATTCAAGAAGATTATAAAAATCTATTACGTATTTTGTCTGCTTAGAGCCTGTTTAAAGGCTCCTAGGTGGGCCAGAATTGGTTGATGGTGAGCGCTGCGAGAAAATCAACCAATTTTCTGGCAGTCCAGGAAACTTTGAACAGGCTCTCCTTATTGGTTGGCTAATGGAGATTATACAATGAAGCTGATACTTTCTCGTGAATCGTTACTTAAACCTCTGCAAATGGTGATGGGGGTTGTTGACCGGAAACAAACTTTACCTATTTTGTCTAATGTTCTGCTGAACATTAATCAGAAGCTTTCTGTTGTCGGCACTGATTTAGAAATTGAGTTAACCGCCCATAGCACAGGCTCGGATACTTTATCGACTCCTTTTCAAATGACTCTTCCTGGAAGAAAATTACTCGATATTTGCCGAGCTCTTCCTGAAAACGCCACAATTGAACTTTATCAAGACAGACAACAAGTAGTGCTCCGCTCTCATCGCAGCCGATTTACATTGAGCACATTGCCTGCTGAAGACTATCCTAATACCGAACCACAATCGGTTAATCTAAAAATTGAATTGAACGAACAAGAGCTGTTGAAACTACTACAAAGAACTCACTTTGCCATGGCTCAGCAGGATGTTCGTTACTACCTTAATGGGATGCTGTTCGAATTTATCCCCGGCAAATTAAGAACTGTAGCCACGGATGGTCACCGCTTAGCAACTGATACGATTCCTGCGGATGTTCAAGAGCATCATCGAATACAGGTGATCGTACCACGGAAAGGTGTGATGGAGTTGATGCGTCTTATCAATAGCTCAGACGGCGCTTTGACTGTTTCTGTTGGAACAAGTTACATTGAAGTTAACTCAGACCAATACACCTTTATTTCCAAGTTGATCGAAGGCCGCTTTCCTGATTATCAAAGAGTTATTCCTAAAAATCCTGATAGGAAAATAACGATTAACCGCGAAGAATTTAAGCAAGCACTGATTCGTACTGCTATATTAAGCAACGATAAAGTGCGTGGCGTTTTCTTAGAACTCAAACCTAATTTATTGCGCCTATTATCGAATAATCCTGAACAAGAATTAGCAGAAGAAGAATTAAGCGTCAGCTATTCCGGCCCAGACTTCGGATTGGCCTTCAACGTTAACTACTTATTGGATGTGCTTAATATTTTAAATAGTGAAGACATTGAACTTCATTTTTCAAGCGCTCATAACAATAGCCTTTTAATTGCTGACCCGAATGGTCCTTTAGATCAAGCTTTTGTTGTCATGCCTATGAGAATGTAATGACATGTTTAACGCAACTATTGATTCAGCATTTTAGAAATCTTAATGTCAGCATTGACCCATGCAATGGCATCAACGTTTTCTACGGGAAAAACGGAGCAGGAAAAACCAGCATCCTGGAAGCAGTTTATTTTTTAGGTTTAGGTCGTTCTTTTCGCTCCAATCTAATTCAACGTTTAATTCAAAATCAAGCTGACCAGTTTCAAATTATTGCTCAAATTCAACAAGACCATCAAACTATCCCCATTGGGGTGGAAAGAACTAAATCAGGCGAAAAAAAAATCCGTATTGATGGCCAAGCTGCTTCATCTATTGCTTTATTAGCAAAACAACTCCCTTTGCAATTGTTAACTACGGAAAGCCATCGGTATTTCCACGATGGTCCATCGGCGCGCCGCCAATTTTTGGACTGGGGATTGTTCCACGTGGAACCTGATTTTTACTCCCTGTGGCAACAATTTCAAAGAGTCTTGAAACAACGCAATGCCGGCTTGAAAAATCAGTTATCAATCAAGGAAATCGAGGTATGGACACAAGAGTTAATCAAATGGTCTCTACAGTATAATCAAATTCGTCAAGGGTATGTCAGCCAAATTGAACCGGTTCTTAACTCGCTTTTAAAAATTGTTTTACCCGAATTCAGCTTAACTCTGCGTTATTATCGGGGTTGGCCAGAAGGAAAAGAGTTGGCTTTAGTTCTTAATCAAAATCAACTACGAGATCAGCAATTAGGCTATACTCAGTTTGGACCTCAGAGAGCCGATCTTCAACTCTATTCAGGTTCCACTCCTGTTTCGGACAGCTTGTCTCAGGGTCAGCAAAAACTAGCTGCTTATGTTCTTCATCTTTCTCAAGGAATATTACTTCAAAAAATTACGGGAAAAAATGCCTTGTATCTTATTGATGACTTACCCTCCGAGTTAGATAAAGATAAACGAGCTTTTATCGCACAAATACTGGCGCAACTTAAATCACAAGTTTTCATTACCTGCATTGACCCTACGGAGGTATCAGACATAACTTCCTCGATATTTCCCAATTCCATGTTCCACGTGGAACATGGAGGTCTAATCCTTAATTCTTAAATTTCGTATCCAGACTGCCGCTAATCCAAGACTAGATACTGAATGTGGTCGGTTCGACTTTTCCTGTCGTCCTTCCAGCAACTAGCGAAGGCGCACTTAACTGGTGCACCAGCAACTCTAACTGCTCCGTACGCGTCTTCCACAAGGATTGGAGTGCGTTGAGATCAACGTGCGCGCACTCCACAACCCCGCAAAACAGCCTTGAAGTGTACGCACCGCCCCAGCTAGTGTATCTTAAAAAAGCGTAAGTAAGCCCCAGACCGTCTTTAGCACAGGGTGAGATAAACCAAGACCCTTTTACATATTTTGATTGGGTACCATCCCATGTGTCCAAAACCTCTTGTGTCCGTGGCAATTTCGATTCCCACTCAGATGGACAAGGGCCAAAAGCTCGATCCGCTCGGCAATATTCATTCACCACATGTGCCGGCAACCGCATTTGCGCTCCACCCACCTTTTTACACCAATGATCTATCGCTCGCTGGTCATAATTCCATTTTGACGCATTGTCCTCATACACTTGCAACGCATCCGTCAGCTCTTTGAGACTAAAATGCTTACCGTGTGCCGTGCCTTTGGATTCCAATGCCTGTAATTGTTCCGCTTGCGCTTCTTTCGGCA
>JAFEDN010000150.1 GCA_018241585.1 Pseudomonadota bacterium
GGAGCTCAGTATCCAAACCAGGAAGCAGCTCTCGCTTCAGCGGGAGCTGCTGAAATATATTTTTAAACATTGACGCTGTCATGGACGTTAACATAAAATGTAAGAAGAACTTATTTTTAATCATAGGAGATGGATGATGAAATTGATGACTGAGGGTGATTTCCTAACAAGTATAACTTTAAAATTATTTGCGGTTTTGTTAAAAGATGAAAAAAAATTATTAATTATTGCTCGAAAAATTCTTAGTTATGAATATTCAAATATACTAGAACCTTCACAATTCATGCGCAAAGATGGGCTGAGCGTTCTGCTTTATCGTCAAGTGGTCGCTACTTTGGGTGACCCGGGTGAAGAATATATTATGACTGCAATTGAACAAGAAACCAAAAAAAATATAAAAAGATTATATGGAAAAGATGATAAAGAAACTATTGCCTTAGCCTTTCAACAAGCTTTATCTGGATCTGCTCAACTGCTTAAACCCTCCAAGGACCCCGGAAATATAGAATTTTTTTTTAGATTCGATAATTTAATTACACTGTGGAGTGATTTTTATAAGATGCTGATTTTTATTTTGACTCCTAGATTAAATTCTCGATTAGTAGCTTCCTTTGAACAGTTAATGGAAAAAAAACCTTTGGTCGAAGAAAGCGAATTTTTGCGGTTTAACATTATGTCCCCCGAGTTTAATATCGAAAAATCTTTCGAACAGGAAATGAAAAATCAAGTAGGGCACCTCGTAGCATATATTGAAGACATAGTAAATTCAGAAGCAAAAGCATTTAGATTAGCACCACACGAAGTGCCTTTTTGTGAACAAAATAAAAAGGGCTTAATTAATGTAATTAACTTTATTTTTTCAAGGCCTTTGACTCTGAATACTAGGGAAACTTTAGATAAATATAAAGCTCTGATTCGTTGGGAGCTGGCGCGCCTTAATTTGGCAATCTATATCGATGTGAATAAACAACAATTAGATTCTGAGGATTTAAAAAAATTAGTGGGATTTTTATGGTCAACTACACCCAACCCAACTAAAGATTTTGGTAAAACGGTTGTCCCTATCAGTAACAGTTTCACCAAAAGAATCGTTGCTGCTTTAGCATTATTTGTTCCCTGTCCGAAAGAGTGTGGCAAGATTTATGCTGAAGCTCAAATGACTTGCATTTTATCAGGACATTATAAACGGCAGGAATTTTGGATCGAAGACCTGAAAAAGAAATTAGGTACTGAGGAAGATAAGGCAACGGATAAACAGACAATTGAACAATCGGACCTCATCGTTAAAAGAGACCTTAAGAAATTTGAACATAAAGCACTTCAAGAAGAGTTATATCGTCTGGCTGAAGTGAAAACCGAGAGTTTAGTAAGGATGGGTGAGATTGATTTTGAATGTGAGCAAATTAGAAAATCTGTAGCAAGCGCTGATCAATTAAAATATAAGCAGCTCATGCAAGAAAGGCTAACTCTTGATGTGCTGGTTCAGGAAATTAATAAGAAATTTCCTTTGGCAAAACAAATACCTTCAATAGCGGAATTGATGCCGGCTACCGTGCTGTCTAGTAGCTCAACAATGGAAACAACGATGATGTCTAGTAGCTCAACCACGGATAGCCCGAAGCCGCCCGCTGTGCCTAGAGAATTTTTAACCGGCAGAAGAATGACTGTAGCAGGGGAAGTAAAACCAGAAAACAAAAGTGCAATACAATCTAAGCGCTTCACAAGGATTGCTCGCGCCTTTTCAACTTTTTCCGCGACTTCGGCAGGGTCATCTGTTCGTAAAGATTCTCAAGCAGAAACAAGAACAGGGGCATCTTTTTCATCCTCTTCATCATCGTCTTCTTCTCAAACTACTGCGGAATCTGTTTCATCAATACGCAAAAATTCTCAGTCTGATAAAAAAGAAGACCCTGCTGTGGAAACTAATCGGCTGCTTAGTATGCGTACAACACCAAAGGTTCAACAACCTAATTATCTTTATCAAACCCAAGCCGGGGTTGCTAGAACTCCACCCGCTGATCGTTCTTCAATTGAGGTCCCAGTATCAACAGGTGGAACCTCAGATTCAGATTTAGTAGCTAACAGTGTTATGGGGCGACGGAAACGTCGTATACCGCGCTCAGTAAGAAAGGCGACTGAAAGTTCACAACATAACGATACCCGCCAGCAGCAACTTGGTGGCAGTTAGCAGCAGGTTTGCCTGATTCGCTCCCTAGGGGATTTGAACCCCTGTTCTCGCCGTGAGAGGGCGGCGTCCTAGGCCACTAGACGAAGGGAGCTATTATTACCCTAGGTTCGGCCGAATCTAGGGTAGCTGAGTATATACTCATTACGCTAAAAAACCTATCCTGATGAGGGATCGCAAGGGAGAGCGGAGCGGGGCGTTCTTTCCTTTCATTCAAGAGTCCTGGCGAAGTCAGAACTCTTGATCAAACCAGGAAGCAATCCCCACAGAGCGGGAATTGCTGTAAAAACGATCAAGCACCATGGAATCATGAGCGTCTAAATGATACAATTGGCTAGATTGAGCAATTTTTTGGCACATTGCTCTTGTCTATCGTTTTTAACTTTCGAGGTTGATTTTGGTTTACCGGCGTTTATTGTCACGTTTAATGAAAAAAAAAGCTGAGCCCAGCAGTGCTCAATATTGGGAAAGGACCATCCCTGAGTATCACGTCAGCGCCAATGTTTTTAAAGTACTTTCCGGTCTACAAAAAGCGGGTTTTATTGCCTATCTGGTCGGAGGAGGCGTTCGAGACCTATTAGTGGGTAAAATTCCCAAAGATTTTGATATTGCTACCGATGCTGCTCCGGAACAAGTTAGAAAAATTTTTCGCAATAGCCGCAATATTGGCAGGCGATTTCGAATAGTCCATGTGTTCTACCGGCAAGAAATTATTGAGGTCACCACTTTTCGTGCGCAAATCAGTGAATCTGCCATAACATTAGACCCTCACTCCCGGGTAGAAAATAACACTTTTGGCACGGTCGAAGAAGATGCTTGGCGACGCGATTTTACAGTTAACTCACTTTATTATGACAATAAAAAAAAGGTCGTGCTCGATTTCACTGGCGGAATGAATGATTTAGAGAAAAAATTGATCCGCATCATCGGCGACCCAGCTCAGCGATTTCATGAAGACCCGGTACGTTTGCTCAGAGCAATCCGTTTATCCGCCAAGTTACAATTTAATATCCACGAAGAAACGGCTGCAGAATTGAGCAAGCTGCAACATTTATTAAAACATGTAGCTGAATCGCGTTTATTTGATGAAATGCTCAAACTATTCTTCACCGGCCATGCCCTGGTAACTTATAAAAAACTTTACGAATTTCAATATCTTTCCGCATTATTTCCCGCTACTTATCAAGCTATTCACACAGCAGATGCGGCCCAAATACATCGTTTTATTGAATTAGCCATGCAAGAAACCGATCGCCGTTATCACGAGCAAGATTCGCTCAATCCTGGTTTTTTGTTGGCGGTGTTACTTTGGCCTGCGTTGCAAGCCGCGTTAAGTCAACACAGTATTAAAAAATTAAATTTTGCCTTACGTAAGGCCATTGATGAAATTTTGCAAAAACAAGCTGAAAATCTGGTCATTCCTAATCGTCTTACCGCTATGATGCGTTCTATTTGGTTATTACAATATTATTTAATTCGCCCACGGGCTAAGCGAGTATATCGAACTTTGTTTCATCGATATTTCCGCGCCGCTTTTGATTTCTTATCACTCAGGGTCCGGGCCGGCGAACATCAGCATCAAGCTGCTTTGGATTGGTGGAGTAAATTTCGTGAAGCGGATGGTAATGTACGCCAACAAATGTTAGAAGAATTATAATAGAATAAAAATGCTAGAATTAAGGCTGTAGCTTCAACAGAAATTGTATCAAACTATGCTGGTATTTATTGGTTTAGGTAGTAATCTTCAAGACCCCTTGCGGCAAGTCATAACTGCCAGCGAGGAATTGCGTTTTTTACAAGATACTCATTTTTGCCAAGCTTCTTCTTGTTATCAAAGTTCTCCTCTAGGTCCATCCGATCAACCCGATTATATAAACCGAGTAGTGTCTATGGAAACTCGTTTAGCTCCTGAATTGCTGCTGGATCAGCTTCAGGCCATAGAAAAGAAACAAGGGCGTGAACGGTTACGGCATTGGGGTCCTCGGACCATAGACTTAGATATATTGCTTTTTGGTCAGCAGGTGATCGCCACGCCTCGGCTAACAGTGCCGCATCCTGGCTTAAAAGAACGATCTTTTTTTCTTTACCCTTTAGTAGAAATTGCACCTCATTTAATTTTACCTAGTGGAGAAAAGGTTCTAGACTTAATCCATAAATTAACAGACCGTTCTGCCATTCAACGGCTACCCAATTGAGCTCAGGAATCTTAATGACAAAAATAGCAATATACCCAGGGACCTTTGATCCGATTACGTCAGGCCACGTTGATATTATTGATCAGGCGTTGAAGGTTTTTGATCAAGTCATTGTTATCGTTGCTTGTAATACACGAAAAGCCACTTGGTTGAGTGTTGAGCAGAGAGTAGCTTTGGTAAAAGCTGCTTTAGCAGAAAAATCTGAGATCAAAGTAGTGGAATATGATGGTGTCATTGTGGAATTTGCCAGAGAGCATAAAGCTACCGCGATTGTCCGTGGATTGAGAACTTCGGCTGATTATGAAAATGAATTCCAGTTAGCAGGCATGAACCGCACTATGGAGCCTGATATTTTAACCGTCTTTTTTCCTG
>JAFEDN010000151.1 GCA_018241585.1 Pseudomonadota bacterium
TGAGGGTTCGCAAGGGAGAGGAGAGCGGTAGCGACCTTTCCCTTCATTACTGAGTCCGGCTTTGCCGGAACTCAGTATCAAAACCAGGAAGCAGCTCCCACCGAAGCGGGAGCTGCTGGACAAATAGCTTAAAGAATGTAACAATTGCCATCCATTTTCGAATATTACTCCGAGGAGCAGCAATGGCCAGTGCGTTGCTTATTCACGGCGTGCCCATAGAATGTATCAACCAAGCAGCCGTTACTTATTATGTTCCCGCTAAAGTGATTATTTCAGTGATCGCCACCGAAGGCGGTAATGTGGGCGTCGCCAGACAAAATAAAAATGGCACTTACGATTATGGACCAATGCAGGTTAATTCTAGCTGGCTGCCGATGATTAAAAAATACGGCTATACGCCCGAACTCCTGCAGAATGACCCGTGCGTAAACGTCATGGCAGGTACTTGGATTTTAAGCACTAAGATTGCCCAAGCCACCGACTATTGGAGCGGCGTAGCCAACTACCATTCGGTCACTCCTTTGTTAAACACCCAGTACAAGCTCAAAGTGCTTAGCTACTATCAAATGCTCTCTCAAATTTTACCCCAGATTGAATAGGATGGACACGGCAAAAAATGATGGTCAGCGCAGCACTTCTCCAGACAGAATATCTCGTATTAAGGTTGGCTTAGGTAACCCTGCAACTTTTCCAGGAACAATAAAATCCACCTCATTGCTAAACATAATTTGCATCGAGCGAAAATCACGAAGAGGAGGTTCACCTCCGCGATTAGCGCTGGTGGAGACAATCGGTTTACGATAAGCAATACACAACTCTTGGATAATAGGGAATGCACTGACTCGCAAGGCGATGCTTGGAAACTTACCTCGAATCCACAACGGCGTTTTAGCGCTGGATGGAAAAACCCAAGTGAACGGCCCAGGCCAGGTAGTCATAGCTTGAGCCAATGCAGAGGGAGGAACCGGTTCAGTCAAAGCTTCAACTTGATCCCAGCTTGCAGCCACCAAAATCAAGCCTTTATCCGCCGAGCGTTGCTTAATATGCAGTAATCGATTAACCGCCTCCGGGTTGAACGGATCACAACCTAAACCATAAACAGCCTCAGTGGGATAGGCAATGACCCCTCCTCGATTGAGACAATCTAATGCTTTTTTTAAGTCAGTAGGTTTAATGTAAGATGGCATCTTTTAACTCATACCGCGAGCTTTTTTAATTGTTTCATAGGCGCTTTTTATTTTTTGAGTTCGCTCATTGGCCAGCTTGATCATTTCAGGAGGCAATCCCTGAGACATTAATTTATCCGGGTGATTCTGTCCCAGTAAGCGACGATACGCTTTTTTTACTTCCGCATCACTAGCATTGGAGGAAACATTCAAAATTTGATAAGAATTGGCTAAATGCGCAGCGGGGTCTGGCCTGGTTTGTTGGTAATTTTGCTGTGCATGAGCTTGTTGCTCAAATTGATCAAATATAAAACCTTGAACACCTAATTCTTGACAAATAGCCCGTAGAGCCGTCCTTTTCCCCTGGCTAATTCCACCTTCAGCATAAGCTATTTGGGTTTGAATTTCCAAAAAAGTTCGCAGTAGATTGGGATGAGCCCAACAAGAACTTTTCAGCTGGATCATGGTTGCTGTTAAATCAAAATCCGGCTGTTTACCTTGATTAAATAAACGGATCGCTTCCCGGCGCATGCCAGCATCCAAACCCATATCCTGCATAACTTGCTCAGCAGCCTTGATTTCACTTTCGGTAACACGGCCATCCGCTTTCGCCAAATAGCCCATCACTGAAAATGTCGCATCGAAAAAGATATGTTGTGTTTGTGAAGTATGATTAATTTGCCCTTTGCCTAACCATTTTTGGAAAAAATCCGTATCGAACAAATGACCGATAACAACCCCAAGTAATACACCTAACGGATGACCAGAAAGCAAACCAATTATTAAACCGACAATTTTACCATTCCACCGCATAAGCGTATGATATCATGCAGCAAGCCGGAACACACAATTTAGCGAGCACCAGTCACTCCGGCTGAATTTTAAATTTCTTATGAGGTATCTACCCAGGAAGCAATAACCAGTGGAAAATGAAGTGATTACTCAACCCAACATCAGCCATTCTCTTAAAGAATCCTGTTCAGCTATCGAAGCTTGGTTTCGGCAACAGTGGAAACAAACTTTACCGCCGATTTATGGGTCCATGGATATACGTAATGCGGGCTTTAAATTGGCTCAGGTCGATACCAATCTATTTCCTGCCGGATTTAACAATCTAGACCCCAAGGGAATGCCGCTGTATGTTCAGGCTATGCAGGCGACGATTGCTGAAATTTGTCCCGACATTTCTAAAATTCTATTAATTCCGGAAAACCACACCAGAAATTTACCTTATTATGAAAGCGTTGCAGTTTTGCAGGATATCTTTTCTCAAGCCGGCTTTGAAGTACGAATTGGTAGTTTAAATAACGAAATCACTGAAACCAAAGAATACTTGCTGCCTTCAAATCGGGCCATAAAACTCGAACCGTTGGTTCGTAAAGGCAATTCTCTGGTGATAGATAACTTCAAATCCTGCTGCATTATCCTCAATAATGATCTTTCTTCTGGGGTACCGGAAATTTTAAAAAACTTAGATCAAAAGATTCTACCACCGACACATTTAGGTTGGTTTAAAAGATTAAAATCAACTCATTTTGGCCATTACCAAACGATTTGTCAGCAGTTTGCAGAGATGCTTCGTTTAGACCCTTGGTTAATTAACCCCTATTTCGAACAATGTGCTAATGTTGATTTTCAAACTCCAGAGCAATTAAAAATTTTAGTTGAGAGAGCAGGTTTTTTGTTAGAAAAAATTAAATTGAAGTATCAAGAATATCATATCCAGCACCAACCATTTTTAGTAATTAAAGCGGATCAAGGAACTTATGGTATGGCAGTGATGATGATCGATGAGCCAGAGCAGTTGCTTCATTTAAACAGGAAGCAAAAACAAAAAATGGCCGCCACTAAAGGTGGGCAAATAGTCAATAAAGTCATTATCCAAGAAGGAGTTCACACCTTTGAAACAGCAGGCCCCGAGCAAAATGTAGCCGAACCGGTGATTTATACCGTAGGCAGACACGTTATCGGCGGGTTTTATCGAGTGCATAAAGAACGCGGCCCTCGTGAAAATTTGAACTCACCTGGGATGGATTTTCTGCCCTTACCTTTAGAAAAACATTGCCATATCGCCAATTGCCAAGACGCTCCAAGCCGTTTTTATGCGTACGGGGTAATTGCCCGGTTGGCGTTACTGGCCGCGGCGCGTGAATTAAAAGATGATGTTGCGGGGTAATATGATCAAAATGGGTATGCTCATGGACCCGATCAGCAAAATCCATGTATACAAGGACAGCAGCTTTGCTATTTTATTAGCAGCGCAAGAGCGCGGTTGGCTCAATTACTATTTAGAACCCGATGCTTTATGGTTAAAGGATGGCATTTGCTGGGGACGCATGGCCAAAATTATTGTAAAAGATGACACGCATGATTGGTTTCATTTAGACGACCCTATCGAACAGCCATTGGTTGATTTAGATGTTTTTTTCATGCGTAAAGACCCTCCTTTTAATATGGAATATGTGCATTTGACTTATCTTTTAGAACAAGCCCAAAGGCAGGGCTTACAAGTTATCAATAATCCCTCAAGTTTAAGAGATGCCAATGAAAAATTATTTACTGCGTGGTTTCCTCAATGCTGTCCGCACACTTTAGTGACTACTCAAATGGCTTTAATTAAAGAGTTTGTTTATGAAGAACAAACTGCGGTTATCAAACCGTTAGATGGCATGGGCGGGAGATCGGTTTTCAAAGCCAACGCCAATGATCCTAATCTATCGGTCATAATTGAAACACTAACTGAAAATGGCAAACGTTTAGTCATGGTGCAGCAATTCATCGAAAAAATAACAGAGGGCGATAAACGGATTTTGCTAATCAATGGCGAACCAGTGCCTTATGCTTTAGCACGAATTCCCCGCAATGATGATTTTCGCGGTAATTTAGCTGCGGGAGCAACTGGTGAAGGCCGAGAATTGACCGAGCGTGATTTATGGATTTGTGAACAGGTCGGACCTACTTTAAAAGCCAAAGGTTTAGTGCTGGTGGGTTTAGATGTGATCGGAGATTACTTAACCGAAATCAATGTCACCAGCCCAACTTGTATTAGAGAACTAAATCATTTTTTCAATCTGGATATTGCCGGACAGCTACTAGACGCTATATGTCGGTGAATCAATACATATCAGCTCTCATCTACAAAACGCCTTTATTAAAAAATCAAGCTAAAACATGGAAACGCCCTACTTGTCTTGTGTCACGGAGGGTTTTGGATGATAATGTTGCAGTCCCAATATCCATGCGTTTAGAACAAAAAAACATCAGGAATCAGGTGATAAGGAGCATCAATGATGAAAGATCAAAACCCCGGCTCGTCATCCAGCCAAACTACCCAATCTACTCATTCATTTTTACAAAACAGTACCTTGCTCACACAGCGGCCTGCGGAGCAACGCCCGGCTGAAGTGAAGCGACTCCAACCACCGCTCATTCCTACGCCTAAACAGCAATCCACGCCCACCCCCGCCAGCGCTTCCGGCGGCCAAGTGACCCTGGATTTTACCATCCGGTTTACCGATCTGACCTTTGGCGCGCTGCTGGGTCAAGGCGGTTACGGCAAGGTATTTGC
>JAFEDN010000152.1 GCA_018241585.1 Pseudomonadota bacterium
TATTATAACTCTTTTCTCTTAATTTAGGTGTCTACAATTATTAGACCACATCACTTAGAAAGTTTTGACTAGGGGCGTTATATTATTTGTTGACGAAATAACAATGAAGTTGCTAGTTATTTGCAAAATGCATTATATTAATAAGAAAAGCCTGAGCTTTTAGGAATTAGGGATGAAAATAGCATCATGTTTTCCTAATAATGAGGAGGAATCGGTTTATGAGAGGAATTAATATACAAGATGTATATATTACTGAAAACGAATACCCATATCAAGAAATTCAGGATGAGGAATCATTTGTCATAAGTGATAAAGAAAGAGATTGCATTGATTACATTAATTTTATATCTGATAATAGGGTCATTGTTCGTCACTGGAAAGAGGAAGAGAAAGCCAGAGTAAAATGTGAACACATTTCTTTAGAGATACCCCATAAAAATTTCTATAGAGCTGTCGCTATAAAGAAAGAGAATGGCATCCGAAAGGCAAGGTTTATCACCAGTTACGAAGAGGATCGTGATGACATTATGGGTCGAAAACATGATAGCGGAATCTCTTTGTTTCATTTGAATACTGATTTAATTATGGAAGCAGCAGAAAAACATAATTTATTCAGTCCAGATTATAAGAAGTATATTGCAACTTCAAGTCTGATAGATAATGATGTAGTAGAAGCAATTTCCTTAAATTGCGCCATGTTTGTCAGGTCTCTGCTTGAAAGTGGCGGGCTTAATACCCTCATGAATATTCGCAAAAGATCTTCATTTGTTGGCAGATCTCATTTTTTATTGATCGCTCTTTCAGCATATTTATTAATGACAGAATTTAATTTTACAGACCAAAATATTCTCAAAGGTATAAAATATTTTCTTGGTTTATCTTCAGCATATTCTATGGTGCCTTTTTGGGCTTCTCTAGGGCGATTCATTTTAGGGCAAAGAGGGATACACACCACCCCTAGCGGGGTTTTTAACCTATGCCAAGAGTCACATATTCATGAACTCAAAGAAATGCAAGACATTATCTTTAATTCTACGAAATTATCGTCTCAGTGTTTAGATAGATCACCAAGGATCTTTATAAAGCTGTTAGGATTAATTTTGGAAGCAGCTCTAGGGATAGGTAGTGGAGCTTTAGGTGCTAAAATTCTTTCTATTAATCATACAGGCTATGACGCCCAGCTATGCGCGAAAGTAACAGCCGCTGGGATGTGTATAACGTTACCTATTGCAAAATTTTTCAAATCCTTTGACAGAAGACTGTCGAAATCTCAAGTTGCGAATTTTGCGCCAAAGCAGAAACTTATCCAATCTGCTAGAAATAACTTGTCTAATCCAAGTGTCCCGGATGAGAAAATGACTTTTGGTGACGAATTAACAGCCCTTGCAATGACTTTATATGCCGCTAACATTTCAGGCACTTTACTTCTTAAACACTTTTTGGATGAAGAAATGCCGATGGAGCATGCCGGTCTTTCTTACTTAGTGGGATCATTATTTATTATAATTGGGTTGATATGTTTCATTATTAAAGCGCTTAGCTGCCGTCTTGCTTATAAAGCTTCTCAGGAAGAAAAAGAGAGAGGAGACTCAGAGAGATTTAATATATTAGATCATGCTATCAGCAATGACGATGATTTCGTACTCGATTTCTTGATGGAATCGTCGCTAAATATGAAGTATATTAACGGCAAAAACATTTTCTCTTTGTTAATAAGTGCTGTTAAACAAGGTAATATGAGAAATACTCGTCAATTAATTGAAGCTAAGGCTGATGTTAATCATACTACGAGAGATATGCATACCCCATTATCAATCGCAGCCTGTCAAGGATATTTATTAATCACTCAAAGATTGGTTGAAGCAAAAGCAGATTTACACATAACAGTCCAAGGAAAAACTGCACTTGAATGGGCACAACAACGGAATAACGAAGAAGTTGCCACTTATTTACAAAGCGCGAGCGCGTCACATTATTAGACAAGAGCCTGAGCTTCCGGGGATATCATCACGAGTGTGATTTTTAGGTTTGATAAAAAATTTATCAAGTAAAGTAATTGGTTCGTCTATGCCAGCAATCTTTAAGCACTTTATAGCCCATGATGTGCAATTATCCTTTTCCACATAATATCCACACATGTTTTTAAGGAGATTAATTAGTTTCTCATTAACTAGTTCGAGTTGGCTATGTAAAACTCTTCGTGATGTAGGCATTCCCTCATCTTTTAATTTTAAAGAATGTGAAGCCTCAAGTTCTTTTTTACAAACTTTTTCTTCCCACCAATATGCAATATATTTATCATAATTTTCTTGCGGAATAATATGTAAATAAATAACAGTAGGATCCCACTGATCCTTAGCAGTAGGTAACTGTTTTTCATTTGATAACAATAAAATACGGTTCGCTTTACCTATTGAGGAATGCATGCTAGGAGCAATTTTTTTTCTTCGCACATATAATTCTCGATCTCCTCTAATATCGTATGGTACTCCGCTCTTTTGGTCTTGCTCGATTGCAGCCATCATTTTTCTTACATCTTCACTTTTACATTTTGGCCAAACTTTAATACTATGATAACTTTCACGCCAATGGTGATGATCAAATTGTTTTGAATACACCTTGTAGATATTATTTTTCTGTTCTTCATTGTCATCCGAGTAAGTTAACTGATAATAACGCACAAAATAAACTGCCAGTGGTGAATAGAGCCCATTGTTCAATGAAGATTTCACAAGTTCGATGCCTTCTACACAAATAACAGAATGCCCTATAGGATTTAAGTAACCGAAAATTGATCCACCACCAGTATTAATATGAGCAACCGCCCATCTGTTTTGGCTAATCCTAAATCTTTCTCCATTAATCTCAAATCCACTTTCAATGGTGTAATAATCATGTATACCGCCACCCTCTAAATCTCTTTCAAATTTGATCTCCCTTCTAATATCACACTCTTTGCAACGATGTTTTCCTGAGCCATCGGAAGATTTTGATAATTTGTTTGTAATCTCCTTCTCTTCTGATTGTTTCGTATCAACTACCGATTTTGGCGCGGGAATTAAAGTTTGTTGATTCCTCGACAGAGGATTTTTTAATAACCGCTCTTCAACTTTCGGAACTATTTTCTTGGTTCTATCTAATTTCTTATCTAACTGGCTATCTTGCTCCACTCCCGTATCCACAAGAAGGGATGGTTCTGTTGTTTTTATTAGCGCTAGTGAGGCTGATTCAGATTTCTTTAGCTCTTTATCGGTTGTTGTTACCAAAAATTTTAAACTCTCCATTACCTGAATTGCAGTAGGCCGCTTCGATGGCTCTAGATCCCAACAACACTTAATGAGCGCTTCCAATCCCTTTGGACAATCATTAGGTATTTCCTCTTTCTTTCCTTGAGCAATGCGTACTCCAGCTGCTTCTGGTCGCCATTTAGAATATGGAATTAAACGACTCGCTAGTTCCCATAAAACCATCCCAAAACTATATATATCTGATGCCCTAGTTATTTGTGGTTCGTCAGCAAACAATTCTGGAGCCATCCATAACAATGTACCTACTTTGCTTTTTGAAACTGAGGGTTGGCTACTGCTTTCGTACTTCACCTTTGCTAACCCAAAATCTGCCAGCTTTGCTCTAAGCCGGTCATCCAGCAAAATATTCAGACTTTTTAAATCCCGGTGTAAAATTGAATATGCATGTAAATCTTTCAGTCCCCAGGCTGTATCTAACGCAATTTGAAACCGAATCGACCATGGTAAATCTTGTCCATTGTGCAGAAGTTGGTACAGTGATCCTTTTGGCATTAATTCCATCACCAGCGAGTAATGCGGCGACTCTAGGCAAATTTTTTTAAGCGGCACGATATATTTAGATTCAGTACCCAGTTGAAACATAATTTGTGCTTCCTGGCGTAATTCTTTTATAGCTTGTTCAGTCAGACTTTGTGATTTGAATTTTTTAATAGCAACAAGCTGATCATTCCATAATCCTTCATAGACCGACCCATAGGCGCCATCCCCCAATAATCTGGTTAAGGTCAGCTCACCGGCAGGGACAGCAATCTTAAAGCGAATTTCACCTTCTGGGGTAATCTGTCCTAAAGCAAGCTTACTAGGCAGTATGATTTCTTGACCAACTTTAAACTGATCTCCTTTCCCGTCTGGCACTGTTCTATTAGCAGGGGGCATCGCTGTAATCAGGGAACTTTGTTGGAAAGCACCCGATGGGGCTGATAAGAATGTGTCACCAGTAAGAGGCTGTGAATGATCTTGAGGTCGCATAATGAAACTCCTGTGTTATGCATTTACTCTAATTAATAATACAAAATTGCCGCGTACTATTATTCATCTGATTTAACAACGCAAGCATAAAATTAATCTTTCATCTCTTTTAAGATGAATACTCTCAACTCACAGATTTGATAAGGCGCTTAAATAAGGTAATGTGTAACATAGTTTCATGCAACAGTAAATATCCGCGGGCTTACGCCCAGGGCCCACGCATGAAAAATTCTCTTGACACAAGCAGTAAGATGGTTATAGGACATAGAATTTTTACGCATAATGCTCTTAATAGACTGATCTGGCTTTAGCTTTGCCCTTTGCAACTCATTTAAAGCCCATTTTCGCAAGATATCGATGTTTTCACTCGCATTATCATTTCTAATACCAGCCTTATCTTCGTTAAATACAACATCTAAACGCCAATGAAGCTGGTTTTCCACAC
>JAFEDN010000153.1 GCA_018241585.1 Pseudomonadota bacterium
AACAGTAAAATTCTCTCACGGCAAAATTTACTGTTCACAATTCAAGATTTGACCCCCTTTATCTATCTTTGACATAATACCACTACTTATGATATCAGAAAAAATCATTCGCATCAGTTTCTGGCAGGAATTAGCATCAGTTGGAATCGGTGGGGCTATAGGTTCCATTTTACGGTTTTTATTATCCAGTTGGGTGCAAGGCCGTACCCAAACCCGGTTCTTCCCTTGGGGGATTTTAATCGTAAATCTGTTAGGCTGTTTTTTAATAGGAATTTTATATGGTATTTTAATCCAAAATTTTAAAATTGGACCAATCCTTCGATCAGGCATTTTTATCGGTTTGTTAGGAGGCTTTACCACCTTTTCCAGCTTTAGTATCGACGTAGTCCAATTATTTTCATCCAATGCTTATGGCTCTGCCTTTATTTATATCTCAGCCAGTGTATTATTTGGCATAGCAGCCACTTTTATAGGATTAAAAATAGTTGAAATTTTTTAATAGAGGAACCCATGTTAGACCCTAAATTATTACGACAAAACCCCCAGGAAATTGCAGCCAAACTTTCCAAACGCGGCTTTCGACTAGATACTGGCTTTCTAATAGAAAGCGAAAATAAACGTAAAGCTCAACAGATAAAAACCCAAGAGTTGCAAACCCAACGCAATCAAATATCCAAAGCCATTGGTCAAGCCAAATCCACAGGACAAGATACCAGTAGCTTAATGTCTCAAGTGGCGGATTTAGGTGATCAATTAGCATCCGCAGAACAGGAACTGGAAAAAATTCAGAGTGAATTAAATCAATTTCAGTTACATATTCCTAATCTGCTAGATGCTTCAGTACCTGAAGGCAAAGATGAACAGCATAACGTTGAAGTTAGACGCTGGGGAAACCCACCCAAATTTAATTTTCCAGTACAAGATCACATCACTCTAGGAGAAAATTTGCATGGGCTGGATTTTGAAAGCGCAGCTAAACTTTCAGGCGCTCGATTTTCAGTGTTGCGCGGCCCGTTAGCTCGTTTACACCGGGCGTTAGCACAATTTATGCTAGATTTACATGTCAATTATCATGGTTACCAAGAAGTATACGTACCGTATTTAGTACAATCCCCAATTTTATATGGCACAGGCCAGTTACCCAAATTCAAAGATGACTTTTTTTATGTCAGCGGTGATAGAGATTTATGCTTAATCCCTACTGCCGAAGTTCCCTTAACTAATCTGGCCCGTGAACAAATTTATAATGCCGATCAATTACCCATTAAATTGGTGACTCAAACCCCTTGTTTTCGCAGCGAGGCTGGTTCATATGGCAAAGATACGCGTGGAATGATCCGCCAGCACCAATTTGAAAAAGTAGAGCTGGTCCAGTTGGTCAAACCACAAGATTCATTTAACGCTTTAGAGCAACTAACCGGCCATGCTGAACGAGTGTTACAGGAGCTTCAATTACCGTATCGGGTTATGTTGTTATGCAGCGGTGATACCGGTTTTAGTGCTGCGAAGACTTATGACCTGGAAGTTTGGTTGCCTGGACAAGATTGTTACCGTGAGATCTCTTCATGCAGTAATTGCACTGACTTTCAAGCTAGAAGAATTCAGGCTCGATGGAGAAATTCAACCAACGATAAACCAGAATTGTTACACACCTTAAACGGGTCTGGCCTAGCTGTTGGCAGAACTTTAGTGGCTGTGATAGAAAACTATCAGGACGAGCAGGGCAACGTTCGCGTGCCAGTGGTTTTACAAAAATATATGTCAGAACAAATTATAAAAAAATGATCACAATTAAGATTGTGCAAGATAACGATCGTGGTCCTCTTCAGGCGCATAAGAGAAAATAACACTGCCGCCTTGGGTAAGAGCAATCAATTGAGCTAAATCGTGGGAATTTACCGCCAGACAACCATAGCTTCGTCCCATTCTACCGGTTGCATGAGCGAACGTACTACTGACATAAGGAGCTGCGTGAACCACTAAATGTCTCATTTTGGCGTTATCATTAACGTTCTTTTCTAAACCTTTTATAACCATGGACTTTCCTTCATGACCATAATAAGTCCCTTCGGTAACAAATACCCCAACGCTGGATTCTTTAGATTCAGCGCGATTAGAAAAATGGATACTGGTTAAATTTCCGGTATTGTGGCCATGAGCAACCCAAACATTCATCAATAGCCGATCTGTCTCAAGGTCAATTACATACATTCTTTTCATTATGGACGGTTTTGTATAATCCACAATAGTTAAGATTTTTTTCTTTACCTGGGAATGAGCAGCGGCATATTGATAGCCACGCAAAGCCAACCGAACTACCTTTTCACTTAATTGTGTATTTTTTGATATTTTTTCAATGTGATCAGTATAAGATGCAGAATAAGCGATCTTAAAAGGAATAAATATTGCAATTAATATTATTGTAAGTATTTGTTTCATAGGCCGAAATTTTGCTTCGGAAATTTATTTTTGTCAATACCTTCATGGCTATGAAGGGGCAGACCACTATTCCTGCTGAAATCCGTCATAAATTAGATTTGCATACCGACGATTGTGTTGCATTGAATTTTTTGAAAACCAGGTGATTTTAAAAAAAATTTCCACCTTTGATTATAATTATCTAAAGCCTTGGAAAGCACCTTATCCGAATGGAATTCACTCCTTGAAATTTTTAATTTATGATTGCCCGGGAACCAAAAAGATTATAAAATTACGAAAATTCAAGGAAGGAGCCATTTATGAAAAGAACAGGATTGCTATTAGTTATTGCTTGCAATATAGTCCTAAGTACTGCTTTCGGTGAAGATTCCAATTCCTCGACTCAAAATCCTGCTATCAATATTAATCCAACTCCGCCGCCTCCAGCAAACCAAAACGGACCCGCCTCTGCCCTTGATATCTCCAAATTAAAATCCGGCGAACAAGTGCTAAGGGTAGGGCACTACAAACAACTTCCGCCTTTTTTCTATACAGACATCAATGATCAAAGCGGGTTTGGCTATGAAATTTTTTCTCAAGTGGCAAAGCAAGCCGGCATACAGAAAGTCAATTTTATTGGCTTTGAAAACAATATTGATTTGAATCTTTTACTGGAGCATGGAGCTATTGACGTGATCGCTAACTCCTGGGATTTACCCGGCATGCGTAAACACTTTCTGCTAAGCACTCCATATTATACCAAGGGGGGATTAAGCTTTTTATTCTTCAAACAAAAAGGCAATTATCAAAAAGCTGAGGATCTAAAAGAGCATACTATTGGCGTTTTTAAACATGGTTATGCTGATCTTTATTGGCTGCCTTCCCATGGTATTGCAAAAGATTCAATAAAAGCTTTCTCAAACATTAAAGAATTAATGACCGCGTTGAGGGAAGGGGATATTGATGTGGCCGTAATTTACTATCCTTTGGCCAAACTAGCTGAACAGCAGTTGCCTGATCAACTGCAAGCGGTTTTAGTTGAACCTATTAATGATGTCTATGCTGTTCGTATGCAAGATATGGAATTAGCAAAAATTTTGAATCAGGCGATACAAACTTTAGCGGATAACGGCACTTTAACTAAGATCCAAGCTGACTATTTAAACCCTACAGAAAATGTTGCGCAAAATAATCCTAATCACACTACATAACCAAGCATTGGCCTTCACAAAAATAAGAGGGAGGGGAGGAAGGACGGTGCGAAGGAACTATTGATACACTAGTAACAGTTGACAAACTACCATTAGTTAAGGCTGAGATACTATCTTTATCCTTACTTTTGGTTTTTTCAGGCAGATATTTTTTATATTCAGGATGATCATAACAATTTGGATCCTTCAGTAATACTTCCGGTGTTTGCTTAGGATGTTGAATCTGCTGCTCTTCCCAAGGAGTTCTCTCATAAGCATTTTTAACTGTAAATAGTTGAGGAGCACGTGAAAAAACCAATGTGAATTTTTCTTCTAAAGTTGGATCTCCAGATAATCCGGAGAATACTAAATGACCCAAATTCTTATTTGAGGAATTTCCAAAATTAAAAAATTCTGGATTGGACTCATAAACTGCTTTAACGTAATCAAACTTTCTTTCTAGTAGGAACAAATGCGCAACATAATACCAAACATAAGCAAGCTGTACTTTAATTTGATAAAGTTGTGGTGCACATTGCAGAAATATCTTAAAACCTTCTAAATTATTGTTTAAACCACAAACATACAAAGGATGGCTGTCTTCATCAAGCCAATCAATTTGATCATAAGATTTGCCTGCACCGATTTTTAACAAAGCAAATAATAATTTATTATTACCACGGGAAGCGCAAATTAATAAAATGCTTTTTAATTTCTCAGTGTTAGATTTTTGAAAAATAGCACGATCTTTTATAGAGAGTTTAATATCTGGTAGATTCAAAATGGTTTCTAGAAAAGAAGTTTGAATGTGTGATTTCAATTCCGAAATTAAATTTGATTTCTGCTCAGCCAAGCCATAAGCATCCATAAATTGACTAAAGGCAGTCAAAAATTGAATTTTTTTAGTTTTACAAAACAAGTCTACATAAATGGACCATATGTCATTAAATGAATCCCTTTTCATTGTCTCTCCATTAAGATATAAACCTGAAAGGAATATAACTTAATTTTTTTTAAAAGTACAGTTTGCCAACTAAGTATCAGCAGCTCCCGCTGAAGCGTGAACTGCTTCCTGGTTTGGATACTGAGCTCCG
>JAFEDN010000154.1 GCA_018241585.1 Pseudomonadota bacterium
GGAGTTTTTAAGAGACCCGGCCAAATTCCAAAAGTTAGGGGGCAAGATGCCTTGCGGGGTTTTATTGGTCGGGGCTCCTGGGACCGGTAAGACCATGTTAGCAAAAGCTGTGGCTGGAGAGGCCAAAGTACCTTTCTTCACCATTTCAGGGTCTGATTTTGTGGAAATGTTTGTCGGTGTGGGTGCATCTCGAGTTCGGGATATGTTCGACCAAGCCAAAAAAAGAGCTCCTTGCATCATTTTTATTGATGAAATCGATGCGGTTGGCCGCCACCGTGGCGCAGGTTTAGGTGGAGGACACGATGAACGTGAGCAAACTTTAAATCAGTTATTAGTAGAAATGGATGGTTTTGAAGGTAAAGAAGGCATCATCGTCATGGCTGCCACTAATCGTCCCGACGTACTGGACCCTGCGTTGTTGCGTCCGGGCCGCTTTGACCGGCAAGTTGTGGTGCCGCTTCCAGATATTAAAGGCCGTGAAGCCATATTAAAAGTTCACATGAAGAAATTGCCTTTAGATAAAGACGTCAAGCCCGCCGTTTTCGCTAGAGGCACTCCCGGTTTTTCAGGCGCAGACCTGGCTAATTTAGTCAATGAAGCCGCTTTGTTTGCCGCAAGAGCGAGCCGTAAGCTGGTTACCGTTACTGACTTTGAAAAAGCTAAAGATAAAATCATGATGGGGGCGGAAAGACGTTCTATGGTGATGAGTGAGCAGGAAAAACGGTTAACCGCTTTCCACGAAGCTGGTCATGCCATTGTCGGCTTACATGTACCAGATCATGACCCGGTATACAAAGTCAGCATCATTCCTCGAGGCCGGGCGTTAGGTGTCACTATGTTTTTACCTGAAGAAGACCGCTATAGCTACAGTTTACGCCGTCTCAGAAGTCAAATGACTGGGTTGTTTGGCGGACGAATTGCTGAATTACTAATTTTTGGAGTAGAGCATGTGACTACCGGCGCTTCTAACGATATCGAAAGAGCCACAGAAATTGCTAGAAATATCGTTACTAAATGGGGTTTATCTGAAAAATTAGGCCCGCTCACTTATGGCGAAGAGCAGGGTGAAGTATTTTTAGGACGGACCATGACTCAACGAAAAGAAATTTCCGAAACCACCAGTAGTCAAATTGATTCTGAGATACGCAGAATAGTAGATGAAGCTTATGATCACGCCAGAAAGATTTTGGAAGACAATCTTGATAAGCTCCACCTGATGGCTGATGCGTTAATGAAATATGAAACTATCGACGAACGTCAGATCCAAGAAATTATGGGTGGCAAAATACCTCCACCTCCAGCAGATTGGAGCGCGGATGATTTTGCAGCAGCCAAAAAAACCGCTGCGCAAAAGGAAATTGGTAAGAAACTACCACTAGACTTTCAGGCCAATGAATAATAATAGCTAGCAATGAATAAACCACCGCCAAACATTAATTTTTCCATACGTTTGGCTGATGGCCGGTTGATTTCCTTATTAAAACCCAGTGTGATGGGTGTTATTAATCTATCCCCGGATTCTTTTTATCAGCCTTATTGCTCTCACGATGAGATATTACACGCCATAGAAAGAATGATAATCAGTGGAGCGGATATAATCGACATCGGCGGTGAAGCCACCAATTTAACCGTAGACCTAAAGAATTCACCTAACGCCCAGCAACAAATTGACCGAGTAGCTCCGGTCGTGGAAATGGTAGCTAAACGATTTCAAGTATTAATTTCCATTGATACCAGTGAGCCGCAAGTCATGCGTGAAGCGGTTTCTTTAGGGGCTCATTTGATTAACGATCAAAGAGGACTCCAGGCTCCCGGCGCTCTAAAGGCGGCCGTAGAGTTGAAAACCCCTGTATGTTTGATGCATTTTTTCAATTATTCCCGCCAGCCTGGTAGCTGCTCCTTACCCGAGTTATTGGCGACGATAAAAGCTGATTTAGGGACCAGCGCAATACGTTGTCAAAGCGCTGGAATCACTCCAGAGCGTATCATTATCGACCCTGGATTCGGGCAAGGTCATTACTGTAAAAATACCAAAGAAAATTATTATTTATTGGCAAATTTATCCGAATTCACTCATTTAGGATTTCCAATTTTAGTCGGGTGGTCACGCAAATCCATGATTGGTGAAACTCTCGGAAAAATAAACCCGCAAGAGCGATTGTATGGTAGTATTGCCGCTGCAGCATTAGCTGCTATGCGGGGAGCTTCAATTATCCGGGTCCATGATGTGCCCGAAACTATGGATGCAATCAAAGTGTTTAGAGCTTTTAGTAATTTCTGCTAAGCCATAACATCTTAAAAATATGGTACTAGAGCGGACCGAGTGACTAGGGATTTTGTATAATGAAAAAATATTTTGGTACTGACGGCATACGCGGGGAGGTGGGCAGTGAAACCATTCACCCCGAATTTATGTTGAAATTAGGCTGGGCCGCAGGAAAAGTATTCGGCAGCCATAATTCTGTCACCAAAGTATTAATTGGTAAAGACACTCGAATTTCGGGTTATGTTTTAGAATCGGCATTGCAGGCAGGGTTATCTGCCGCCGGAGCTAATGTCCATCTAGTAGGTCCCATTCCCACACCGGCGGTAGCTTATTTGACCCATTCGCTCCGCGCCACTGCCGGTATAGTCATTAGCGCCTCTCATAACAGCTATAAAGACAATGGAGTTAAGTTTTTTGATCGCAATGGCATGAAATTATCTGATCAATATGAACTTGAAATTGAAGGTCTATTGTCTAAGCCGATCAAAATGATCGCTACTCATCAGCTCGGAAAGTTAACCCGAATTTATGATGCAGCAGGAAGATACATCAGCTTTTGTAAAAGTACCTTTCCCTCCGCCCTAACTTTAAACGGCTTAAAAATTGTGGTGGATTGTGCTCATGGCGCCGGCTATCACGTTGCCCCTTTAGTTTTTAGTGAATTAGGTGCTGAAGTGATTACTTTGGGCGAAAAACCTAATGGTGTAAATATTAATCATGAATGTGGCGCAACCGACGTTCGGGCATTGCAGCAAGTGGTAATCCAGCATAAAGCGGTGGCCGGTATTGCTTTAGACGGCGATGGCGACCGTTTAATCATGGTCGATCATCAAGGTGAAAGGGTAGATGGTGATGAGTTATTAGGAATTATGGCCTGTTATAATGGTGGCCAATATGAAGGAATTGCCGGAACGGTGATGAGCAATTTGGGTTTAGAGCAGGCGATTAAACAAAGAGGAATGCAGTTTGTTAGAACTGCTGTTGGCGATCGTTATGTTTTAGAAGAATTATTAGCTAAGAAATGGATATTGGGTGGAGAATCTTCTGGTCATATTGTCAATTTGCAATACGCCACCACCGGAGACGGAATTATCAGTGCGTTGCAGATATTAGCGATTATGCAGCGGATGGATCAGCCTTTGGCTCAATTGAAAAAAGTAGTGGTCATGAGACCTCAAGTATTAATTAATGTTCCCTTACAAAGATCGGGAGCTTTAGATTTAAGGCCGGACTCTAAAATTGGCCAGGCTGCTAAGCAAGTAGAAAATGATTTTGCGGGAACGGGTAGAGTGTTGTTGCGTACTTCTGGTACTGAGCCAGTGATTAGAGTGATGGTGGAAGGCGAAGACGCCGCTAAAGTTCGACAAACTGCACAATACCTAGCGGAATTAATCAGGAGCTCAAACTAACCGATGCGTTTTATTTTTATAGGATCAGGGGCCGCTTTTGTTAAGGACCCGCATAATTATCAATCTAACATACTCTTACAATCCCCTTCGAAGGAGTTGTTATTAATTGATTGCGGAACCGATGCTCGTAGGGCCTTGAATGAATTAAACTTAACTCACCGGGATATTGCTAATGTCTACATTAGTCATTTACATGCAGATCATGCAGGTGGCTTAGAATGGTTGGCTTTTACTCGAAAATTTGATCAACAAAAATGTTCTAAGCCTAACCTGTACATCAGCAAGCGCTTTACTGCTCCACTTTGGGACCATACGCTCTCTGGTGGATTGACTTCTTTATCAGATGAACCTGCTAGCTTATCGGCTTTCTTTCAAGTGTATTCGATTCCTGAAGGCCAGGGATTTCAATGGCAAAATATTAACTTTCAATTAATTAAGAGCCAGCATATTTTATCAAATTTTGCAGAAATGCCTAGTTATGGTTTATTTTTTCAGGTTAATAATCGCTGGATTTATCTTACTACCGACGCGCAATTTCAGTTGGAAAATTTTTTACCTTATTATCGTCAGGCATCACTAATATTCCAAGACTGTGAAACCTCTGCGCATCCTTCAGGGGTCCACGCTCATTATCAGCAACTCAAAGCTTTAGACCCTAGCATTAAATCAAAGATGTGGTTATACCATTATAACTGCGACCACGATGGCTTGCCTGATGCTGTAGCCGACGGTTTCTGCGGATTTGTTAAACCTAGACAAGTATTTGAATTAGGATAAAATATCGGTTTTTGCTTCCGTTCAGCAGCGCCATTGCCAGCTTGCTTAGATAATTTGAGATAAAAAAGTGATAGCAGGCACGATAATAGGTTCATGATAGCTAAAACAATCGACTTGTTGGTAAGGTAAATCAAAAACGACTTGAAAAGCATGGGGAACATTTAATTTTTCTTGATAG
>JAFEDN010000155.1 GCA_018241585.1 Pseudomonadota bacterium
AATTTAACTCATCTCTAATTCCTAATCGATAGCAAAGCGGCTGAATAGTTACAACAAACGCTTAGATTGTACTAATTATTTGAATTTTCAGTAAAATTTTTTTTAACGAAACTCATAGGGGAATCACCAGGGCCAAACAGTCTCTAGCAAATTAAAAAATCATTTTCGGGTTTGCCGCCCATGGCAACGTTTTTAGCGATTTCAATGATACTTTGATTTTTTAATGTAAAAAGCTGATCTAAATTATTAATCACAAAATATTGTTTTTGAATTTGATCATAACGGTAAGTGGCATTGAGTATTGCTAATAGATTAAAATCCAATCGCTGGACCTGGGAGTCTTCTAAAGCATACACTGTCTCGGTAAAAGATGACAAAATGCCACCACCATAAATTCTTAAACCCCGCTCGGTGGTAACCAATCCAAACTCAATGGTGAACCAGAATAGCCGCCCAAGTACAGATTGCAATTGTTTAGGCATCCCTAAAACCGATTGTCCATACCAATGAACAAAATCAGCATAGGCGGGATTAGTTAACAGCGGGCAATGACCAAAATATTCGTGGAAAATATCCGGTTCCTCCAAATAATCTAAATCTTCCGGCCTACGAATAAAGGTGGCGGCGGGAAATTGCCGGTTGGAAAGTAATTTAAAAAATTCAGATAAAGGAATAATCGCATCGACCGGCGCAACCGACCACCCCGTCGCTGCATATAAAACTTCGCTAACTTCATGACATTGTGGAATACGATCCCTAGGAAAATTGAGCTTTTCTAACCCGTGAATAAATTCATCGCAAGCCCTTTGCTGCACAACTTTCATTTGACGCTCTAATAAATGGCTCCAGGTATGATGCTCAATTTCTGTGAAATCAACGATGCCATTTTTATCAGGCTTTTTGGCTATGTAATTTGCCATCACCTACTCCTAGGTATTTTTTTCATGGAATCGGGTTTTTTGCGATAAAGCATCCAAAATCGCATTGACATATTTATGACTTTGGTCGGCTCCATAATCCTTAGCAATCTCTAAAGCTTCATTAATGGCTACTTTATAGGGAACCTCCGGACAATATGCGAGCTCATAAGCAGCTAACCGCAAGATCGCTAGCTCGACCGGGGTCAGGTCTTCTATTGGACGATCTAATAAAGGTTTGAATAAATCATCAATCACTTTAACGTGATTGAGAATCTCGATTAACAGTTTTTTAAAATATTTACGATCTGCTTGCTTCAACAAATCAGATTCTTTAAATTGATCAATAATTTTTTCTGCCGAGTCGGGCACATGTTGCCACTGATACAATGCTTGAACCACACAACACCTTGAAAAATGTTTACTATGATGAGTTTTTGCTGTCATAAAATCTCTTGGTCAAATTAATCGTCATTATTTTTCATTAAACGCTCAATTTCTTTGTGAAAAGCATCGACATCCTGAAAACTTCGATAAACAGAAGCAAAACGGACATAGGCTACCTTATCTAATTGCCGTAATTCATTCATCACTAACTCACCAATTTTTTCAGAGGTCACTTCTCTTTCACCTGCATTTCGCAATTGATGTAAAATTCGACGAATCACCGCTTCAATTTGCTCAGAGGAAACCGGTCTTTTCTCAACCGCCCTTAATATTCCTCTGCGTAACTTTTCTGTGTCGAAAGTACAACGCCGGCCATCACGCTTAATTAATAAAGGTAAAACTAAGGTAGCGGTTTCCAAAGTGGTGAATCGCTCTCCACAACTGATGCACTCTCGCCTTCGACGAACCTGGGTGCCTTCATCGACTAAACGTGAATCAATTACTTTAGTTTCTTGAGCTGAGCAATATGGGCAAAACATTTAATAATTTCCGTGCACCACCGACAATTTTAAAAACCGTCAAAGGTTCGCTGGTAACACGAACCTTGAATGATCCAGAAAAATATTGACGATGCTTTGGAACAAAGTCACTCTACATGATACACTGGAAAATTCCGGCAAAGTTCCAGTACTTTGGTCCGCACATCAGCAATAACCGTCTCATTTTGGATATCGGCTAATATATCACAAATCCAACCTGCCAGTTGTTCCGCTTCCAGCTTGCCCAAACCTCGAGTCGTCATCGCAGGCGTACCAATACGTATACCACTGGTAACAAAAGGAGAACGATTCTCGCCAGGAACGGTATTTTTATTGACAGTAATGTTTGCCTTACCTAAGGCCGCTTCCGCCGCTTTTCCAGTAATATCATTATTAAGAAAGCTGACTAAAAACATGTGGTTGTCGGTACCTCCAGATACAATTTGGTATCCACGTTGCAGTATCACCGCCGCCATGGCACGAGCGTTTTGTATGACCTGTTGTTGATAAATTTTAAAACCTGGGTCCATGGCTTCCTTTAAAGCAACCGCTTTGGCAGCAATAATGTGCATCAACGGGCCCCCTTGTGAGCCAGGAAAAATGGCCATATTTAAGCGCTTTTCTAACTCCGGATTCGCTTTTGCCAAGATTAAACCACTGCGGGGACCACGCAAGGTTTTATGAGTAGTGGTGGTAGTCACATCGGCGATTTGCACCGGTGAAGGATAAACTCCGGCAGCCACTAAGCCTGCAACATGCGCCATATCCACCATGAGATAGGCGCCAACACTATCCGCTATTTCACGAAAACGCTGCCAATCTACTCTGCGGGAGTAAGCAGAAAAACCAGCAACGATGACTTTCGGACTATGGACCTTAGCTAAATCACTGACTTGGTCGTAGTCTATTTCACCGTCGTTGTTCAAGCCATACTGCACGGCATCGTATAATTGACCTGAAAAACTGACTTTTGCTCCATGAGTGAGGTGACCGCCTTCTGTTAAAGCCATGCCCAATATGGTATCGCCCGGCTGTAACAAGGCCATATATGCCGCGGCATTGGCTTGTGAACCAGAGTGCGGCTGAACGTTTGCATAATCAGCGCCAAACAACTGTTTAGCTCTTTCAATAGCTAAGCTTTCTACCTGGTCTACGCATTCACAACCACCATAGTAGCGCTTGCCCGGATACCCTTCGGCGTACTTATTAGTGAGTACGGAGCCTTGCAATGCCAGGACATGAGGGCTGGCGTAATTTTCTGAAGCAATTAACTCCATAACCTCCTCTTCCCGTTTGGCTTCAGCTTGCACCGCTGACCATAATTCAGGATCGAAAATGGAGGTAGGTAAATCATATTGATACATATTGCCCTCTACTATATTAGTGTAAATATTTCGTCTAGCCGCTCAACAGCCATCACTTCCAAAGAGGATGCCCCTGCTTTGGGTGCATTCGATTTTGGAATGATAGCACGTTTAAAGCCGTGTTTGGCAGCCTCCTTCAAACGTTCTAAGCCATTAGGCGCCGGTCTAATTTCACCGGCTAAACCAATTTCACCAAATGAGACTAAATCCAAAGGTAAAGGTTTATTTCTCAGGCTGGAAATGATCGCTAACAGTAAGGATAAATCTGCTGCCGTTTCTGTAATTTTTAACCCACCGACAATATTAACAAATACATCTTGGTCAAAAGTGACTATCCCTCCATGTCTATGCAAAACCGCCAGCAGCATAGACAAACGATTTTGTTCTAACCCTAAAGTGAGCCGGCGGGGATTAGCCAAATGGCTGGGATCAACCAGGGCCTGCAACTCTACTAATAACGGGCGGCTTCCTTCCCAAGTGACCATCACCGCACTGCCAGATACTGGGTTTTGATATCGTGATAAGAAAATGGCCGAGGGATTATTTACTTGTTTAAGACCTTGATCGGTCATAGCGAAGACGCCCAATTCATTAACTGCGCCAAAACGATTCTTAATGGCGCGTATAATACGAAAACGGCTATCATTTTGATTTTCAAAGTAAAGCACAGTATCAACCATGTGCTCGAGTACTCTAGGTCCAGCAATGGCTCCTTCTTTGGTAACATGGCCAATAAGAAAAAGCGCCACGCCCTGTTGCTTGGCGAAACGGACCAGTTGAGCAGTGCTTTCGCGAACTTGACTGACTCCACCGGGAGCGGAAGGGATTTGGTCGGTATACACAGTCTGCACCGAATCTACTACCATGATTTTCGGCTGATGATTTTGTGCTGAATGGATGATTCTTTCTACATTGGTTTCAGTAAGTAAAGTGAGATGATCCGCCACTAGCCCTAGGCGTTCAGCACGCAACGCCACCTGTTGCAACGACTCTTCACCAGTAACATAAAGGGGACGATAGTCAGCCGACATTTGCGCTAAAATCTGCAACAATAGGGTAGATTTTCCAACCCCTGGATCGCCGCCTATCAAAATAACCGAATCTGAAACTAATCCTCCACCAAGAACGTGATCAAATTCTTGGATAGTGGTCGGCAACCGTGCTTGTTTTTCGCTGCGAACATCCGCTAAAGGGGTGATTTTGGCTAGTTCACCGGCATATCCTAGGCTGCCGGTGGATTTATTTTTAGGAGCGGCTGGAGCTTCAGTTAGCGTATTCCATTGACCGCAGTCGCTACATTGTCCTTGCCATTTCAGATATTCATTACCACATTCCCGGCAAAAAAAAACTACCTTGGTTTTTGCTTTTGACATGGCTCATTATGTCATAAACAACCCCAAACTTCATATCCGGTAATT
>JAFEDN010000156.1 GCA_018241585.1 Pseudomonadota bacterium
CCGGAGCTCAGTATCGGAACCAGGAAGCAGCTCCCGCTTCAGCGGGAGCTGCTGATAAAAGCTGGTTTTAATTTATTAAAAAAGTTATAATACCTTGTTTTGAAGGTTTTTATGCAAATACTTGAAGAAGCGTTAACGTTCGATGATGTTCTGCTGTTACCGGGCTATTCTTCAGTCCTGCCGAAAGATGTCTCTTTGGTTAGTCAATTAACCCCTGAAATTACCCTCAATGTCCCTTTATTGTCTGCTGCTATGGATACTGTGACTGAGGCCAAATTGGCCGTTTCTATAGCTGAAGAAGGCGGCATGGGCATTATTCATAAAAATATGAGTCCTGAACAACAGGCTTTGGAAATTCGTAAAGTGAAACGTTATGAAGGGGGAATAGTAGCAAATCCGATTACCGTGACACCCGATGCTACTTTAGGTGAATTGATCGGTTTAACTGAAGAATATCATATTTCGGGGGTTCCGGTTGTTGCAGGGAAACAGTTGGTTGGTATCGTCACCAGTCGTGATATTCGCTTTGAAACCGATCGAAATCGACGTGTTTATGAGTTAATGACGCCTAAAGATAAATTAATTACCGTGCCTGAAGGCTCGTCCCGAGATCAAGTGTTAACAGTATTCCGTCAACACCGTGTTGAGAAGTTGCTGATTATCAATTCGAATTTCGAATTACGTGGAATGTATACCGTGCGGGACATATTGCGATCGCAAAAAACCCCTTTTGCTTGTAAAAATAGCGCAGGTCAATTAAGAGTGGGAGCAGCGATTGGTCCTGGTCATCATGCCGCAGAAAGAATTGAAGCCTTGGTAGCAGAAGGCGTCGATCTGCTTGTGGTCGATACCGCACATGGTTTTTCCAAAGGGGTAATTGAACAAGTTAAGTGGATTAAACAGCATTTTCCTGATATTCCTGTCGGGGCTGGCAATATAGCCACCGGTGAGGCGGCTGAAGCATTGGCCGATGCCGGGGCCGATATTGTCAAAGTGGGTATGGGGCCTGGTTCTATTTGCACGACTCGAGTGGTTGCTGGAATTGGCGTGCCCCAAATCACCGCCATTAACAAAGTAGCCAATGCTTTGAAGAAGCGCAAGGTCACCATTATTGCTGATGGCGGCATTCGTTTTTCAGGAGATGTTTGTAAGGCCATAGCTGCGGGAGCGCATGCAGTGATGATTGGAGGATTATTTGCAGGAACTGAAGAAGCGCCTGGTGAAGTGGTTTTATATCAAGGGCGCTCTTACAAATCTTACCGCGGCATGGGTTCTGTAGGCGCTATGTCGCAAAGCCATGGCTCTAGCGATCGCTATTTTCAAGAGAGTCAGAGCGAAGTTGGCAAATACGTCCCCGAAGGAATTGAAGGCCGAGTACCTTTTAAAGGTTCGCTCAAAGCGGTGATTTACCAACTCACAGGTGGTTTAAGATCGAGCATGGGTTATACTGGAGTCACCAGTATTGAAGAGATGCGCACCCAAACCCATTTCGTCAGAATCACCAGCGCTGGAGTCAGAGAAAGCCACGTCCACGACGTAATCATTACCAAAGAAGCGCCCAACTACTGGTTAGATAGCAGCAGTTCCCGATAATTTTAATAAATTTTTGGTCAACTTTTTTGTACTGAGAAAATACTATGATAAAAAAATCCTTTCCTGAAGAAGAGTCACAAAATATTTACTCACACCGAATTTTAATATTGGATTTTGGTTCACAATATAGCCAATTAATCGCTCGACGCGTGCGTGAGCTGGGAATTTATTGTGAATTAATGCCATGTGATACTGATGAAGAAAAGATTAAATCTTTCAATCCACATGGCATTATTTTATCAGGGGGGCCTGAAACCTTAACCAGCGATAAATCACCGCGCATCCCCAATATCATTTTTTCAATTGATTGCCCCTTGCTCGGTATCTGTTATGGTATGCAGGCTATGGCTTTGCAATTAGGTGGTAGAGTGCATAATGCTGTAAAGCGTGAGTATGGCTATGCCCAGGTTAAGATCGAGAACGCTGCCAATTTATTTTTAAATATGAATTTGTTAGATGTTTGGATGAGTCATGGCGATTATGTAACTGAGTTACCTTCTGGGTTTGAAGTCATTGCCAGTACCGAAAATTCTCCTTATGCCGCCATCGCTAATGTTGAAAAAAATTATTACGGTTTACAGTTTCACCCCGAGGTGACCCACACCCCACAAGGAAAAGATATTTTGCAGCGATTTGTGATGGATGTTTGTCGATGCCAACCTACTTGGACTACCCAAAATTTTATTGAAGACAGCATACAACGAATTCGCAATAAAGTTGGCAAGGATCCGGTATTGGTCGGTTTATCCGGAGGAGTGGATTCCTCGGTCACCGCTGCATTAATTCATCAAGCCATTGGCGATCAGTTAACTTGTGTGTTCGTCGATACCGGCTTGCTTCGTCTTAACGAAGGAGATGAAGTGATGCAGCTCTTTGCTAATCATTTGGGAGTGAAAGTGATTCGTGTTAATGCCCAAGAGCGATTTATGCAGGTCTTAAAAGGGATTGCAGACCCGGAGAAAAAAAGAAAAATTGTCGGCGCTGAATTTATCAAAGTATTCGAAGAACAGGCGAGTCGCTTGCAAGGCGTAAAATGGCTAGGACAAGGAACTATTTATCCAGATGTTATTGAATCAGCCCAGAGTTCTCCTGGCAAAGCCCACGTGATTAAGTCGCATCATAATGTCGGCGGCTTGCCCGAAAAAATGCATTTACAATTACTTGAGCCTTTAAGAGAATTGTTCAAAGATGAGGTCAGAGAGTTGGGTTTGCAGTTGGGTTTGCCTAATGATTTAGTGTTTCGTCATCCTTTCCCCGGACCCGGTTTATCGATTCGAATTATTGGTGAAGTCAAAAGTGAATATATCCAAATTTTGCAAGCAGCCGACGCCATTTTTATAGCAGAACTCAGAAGACATGGGTTTTATGACCAAACCAGCCAAGCTTTTGCGGTTTTTTTACCGGTTAAATCAGTCGGGGTTAAAGGCGACGCTCGTTGCCATGAATATGTTATTGCTTTAAGAGCAGTCACTACTACCGATTTTATGACTGCTCATTGGAGCGAATTACCCTATTCTTTTTTAGGTTTGGTCAGCCAACGTATTATCAATGAAGTGCCGGCCATTTCACGAGTTGTTTATGATATCTCCAGCAAGCCTCCAGCCACTATCGAATGGGAATAATTCTGAAATCGATGTGGACGATCTGCATTGGTTGAGAGTTTCACTGCAATTAGCTAGGCGAGCCGAACAAGAATCGGAAGTGCCTGTCGGGGCGGTGGTTGTTTACCAAAATCAATTGATCGGTCAAGGCTGGAATCAGCCGATTCAACGATGCGATCCCACTGCGCATGCTGAGATCATTGCTTTGAGACAGGCTGCTGAACACATAAAAAATTACCGACTATTGGATACCACTTTGTACGTTACATTAGAGCCTTGCGCCATGTGCTTGGGTGCAATGGTGCAAGCCCGTATTAAAAAATTAGTGTTTGGTGCATGGGACGTGAAAGCTGGAGCTGTTCGCAGCGTATTTCAAATTTTAGAGGCTCCACAATTAAACCATAAAATTTTTTGGCAGGGTGGAATCTTAGAGGAAGAATCAGCTACAATCTTAAAAAGCTTTTTTCAGAAAAAAAGAACACGTGATTCAAGAAAATCCTGTGTACTATGTGGAAATGGATAGCGAGGGTATTCAAACCCGATGGGGTTCTCGACAACGGCAGTATGTGCATAAACATTGCATAGAGAAATTGACACGATACGGAGATTTTATTTAAAAGTGACCAAGGAACTCTTAACATTGCCAAAAAGGTAGGTTAGGTATGTCATGGGATAATGACAACGTTCAATTATTAGTGAGAAGAGTTTGTCTATTCGGCGGCAGAGAAACCTTCGCTTTATGCTTACCATGGGTTATACTGTCTCTACAAAACAAAATAGGAGTGATCCATCATGATGCAAGGGAGAGTATTAGTTTCTCGATATCCAGATAATCGTTTTTTTAATGGGTCAATAGCGCCATCATTAGCTATTCTAAGACAATCGTTACTAAGTCTCACTTTGGGGCGGTCATTGACGGGGAGTGCAAGACATTTTACTGAGGGTACAGCTACGATGGATTTACCAGTTGGTTATGATGATTTTCGTGAAGTCATTGAAAATAAGCTTGATTTTGTTGATAAAAGTCTATTTATTAAGGAAGTTATCGAGGATAAATCAACTAAAGCAGCGGTGATTACTCGTCCTCGTCGTTTTGGTAAAACCTTTAATTTATCCCTATTACATCATTTTTTGGCCAATGAGATTGACGGAAAACCCACCCAAGGCTTATTTGATCACTTGAAAATTACTCAGTGGAAAGATCTGTGTGGAGAACACCAAGGTAAGTATCCTGTGATTTTTATTACTTTTAAAGGAGTCAAAGATCACCGTTATGAAGCCACTTATAATAATCTCTGTAAGCTCATGAGTCGTGTCTATTTAAGACACCAAGATGTACTTTCCAGTCCAAAATTAGCCACTCATCAAAAAAAAGTATTTGAATCCATTGTTGA
>JAFEDN010000157.1 GCA_018241585.1 Pseudomonadota bacterium
GGCGCTAGAGGTCGCGCTGTCTAAAGGCGATTTTGAAGATTCAGTGGGTATAATTTCTTCGCCGGTAACAACTTCGAATTATGAGATCCCGGCGATTCTTTTTGAGATTAATCATAATAATATTGATGCTCCGATTCTATCTAAAGACAAAGCAGTGCTCATAGAGGATTTATTACGGGAATGGAAGTTCGAAGAGTGTCTTAAGGCTAAAGGTATTACGCCGCGGAATACTATTTTAATATACGGGCCTTCTGGTTGTGGGAAAACTCATCTAGCCAGCTATATTGCCAAGAGTTTACATTTGCGATTGTTTGCGATCAGGTTTGATAGCTTAATTTCATCCTATTTGGGAGAAACTGGAAATAATATTAGAAAAGCATTTGAATTTATATTGGCTAACCGTTGTGTTTTATTTATCGATGAAATGGATGCTATAGCCAAGCGGAGAGATGATCAAAATGAGCTGGGAGAATTGAAAAGAATTGTTATTACTTTGCTTCAAAATCTAGATACAAAAGAAAATAAATCAATTCTAATTGCGGCAACTAATCATCCCCACATGTTGGATCCGGCAATTTGGAGAAGATTTGAATTTATTTTAGAGCTCCTTCCTCCAAAATCGACAGACAGGATGAATTTGTTTTCATTCTATCTGGGTCAACAGATTCCGGATTCTATAAAAGAAGATTTAATTTTTTCTACGGACGGTTTCACTGGATCTGATATCTTACAAATTTGTAATAATGCAAAAAGAAAATTTTTTATAAATAATCATGTTAATTTATTATTAGATCTGAGTCTTTCGATATTGGATTATTTAAAAAGAATTCCACTTAATGAACCTCCCAAGAAACTAGATGAGAAAAAATTAACGGCAGCTTTATGTATAAAGAAACTAGATGGAGAATCTTTTTCTTTCCATGAGCTGGAGGATTTGTCTGGTATACCGCACTCAACTTTACATAACAGATATAAGCAATTACAAGGAGTAAGAAATAATGGCAGATCATTTAAGGCCGCATTTGAAAATACCTCAGCATAAGTCTGTCGAAGATAGGACTTATTCGGGAGGAGGAGGCGGAACTTATGCAAGAACCGATTAAGATCGGCATTCGAATAAAATTTTCAAAGAAGCGCAGCAATTAAAAGAATTTTTCGAACAATCTGTTGAGGCGAAGAATATTCAAAAGCGTTATTTTCGTGTACAAGTACCCGAAGAAAACAATATACTAGGCTCGGATGGAAAAAAATTAGCTGAGAGTGTCTTAGGTAATTTAGTGGGCGCGAGTGAAAAAAATATTGGATATTTTAGTACTAACAGAGAATCATTTTCCTCTTTTATCGAGCAGCTAAAAACATATAGAGAGTCAGAAGAGCATAGAGGTAAATCTAAATTTTCTGGTATTGAGGATATTAGTAATATTCCTGCCAGTGAAAAAATTAGTAAGGAATTGTTTGAGTTAATAAAAAATAATCAATATAGCGGTGAAGCCCTTATAACGCTATTCCCAGATCTTTCCAAACAAGAACAACAAACCATTAAAATGGCCATTGATGAATATTTACGAGATAGGGAGGGGGAAATAATCAGTGAGGTGGACAGTGCTTCTGGTAAAATGCTGAGAATAAAAGCCAAAAATGAAGGCGTGTTAACTCAAATTGCTGAAAGTTTTTTATCTGTACAAGCAGTGGATTCAGTTCAAGAAGTTTTGGTTGAATCAACTGCTCAGGGAATGCAGATTGAGGATTCAGTAATTATTTCTCCTAATAATGCTGATGCTGCTGTTTGTATTTTCGATTCCGGCGTTATCGCTGATTCTAAATTTTTATCCAATAGTATGATTGGATATGAAGAACCATTGGGCCCAGCTTATAATGTAGAACATGGAACCATGGTTGCCAGCCGGATAATTTATGGTAACTCCTTAAGAGATGATATTTCAAAAGCTACGTTGGTGCCGGATGTCAAAGTTTTAAGCGTATGCATTATTACGCGGGATAATCTTGGAAATAGAATACCGCCTGCTACTGATCATATATTAAAAGTTATCCGAAAGCCAGTTGAAAAATGGCATAAAAAAATTAAAGTTTACAATCTGTCTATGAATTTTGTTATTCAAAATACCCAACAAATGGTGACAATAGACGAAAATAAAGTGAGCCCAGTCGCTGCTGAAATAGATAAATTGTGTAAAACTTATGAAATTTTATTTGTGCTTACGACGGGTAATTATCCATTAAATTTGAATTTTTTGCCTTCAGAGGAATATCCAAAATATTTTCTTCGAGAAGACACTAGAATATGTTGTCCTAGTGAAGCTATGCTTGCACTGACAGTGGGTTCAATTGCGGACAGAGAAAATAATGGGAGTATGGCTCGACGTGATTTTCCTTCACCCTTTACTCGTAAAGGGCCTGGATTTAATCAGTATAGAAAACCGGATGTGGTAGTAGCCCCAGGAGGAAATTATACTGAAAACTGGAAGAATTTTGATGATTTATCCGTGGTTGGAATCAGTGGCGATGGTAAACATTTAGCTTATAGTAATGGGACGAGTTTTGCCGCGCCGTTAGTTTCACGATTAGCAGCAAAAATTTTTTCTCATATACCGAATGCAACACCTGACATGGTGAGAGCTTTATTGATACATTCAGCTAAAGTTAAAAATTCTGATATGTTTGATAGTGAAATGGCAGAAAATTTAATGGGCAATGGATTTCCAGATACTTCTTGTTTGTTTAATTCCACTCAATGGGATCAAAATTATTTTTTTCAGGGAAAAATAGGGTACAGAAAAATTATTAGATTACCTTTTTTTGTTCCCTCCTGTCTTATCGATAGAAAAGTCAGGAAAAAATTAAGAATTAGATTTACTCTAGCCTTTTCCCCAGAAACCAATAGAGCATTAAAAAATGGTTATTGTAAATCTCATCTGAGAACCTGTTTATATAAAAAAAATAAAAAAGATAATGAACTTCGAGATGCTTCGGCAGATAAAAAAAGCACAGAAGTAATAAAGGATCGGTATTCAACCATTATAAGATATGATAAAACTTTCAGTGTCGGAATGGCAGCAGGAGAATGGGAGCTTCTGATTGAGCAAGAATCGAGATGGACAATTACCGAAGCAGAAGTCCCCTTTGCCATCGTTTTAACAGTTTCTGATCCAGTAAAAGACGAAAAAATAGATATTTATAATGCCATTAGGATTGAATCTCCAATCAAATATAGTAATTTAGTCGATGTTAGAACTTCTATCAGAACTTAGTGAAGAGCGATATCTTTGATCCAGCTTATCCATTGCCGCTTGAATATGAGAACCGTTTTGATGGCTATAACGTTCAACCATTTGCAGAGTTTTATGCCCGGAGATACGTTTGACTGTCGGTAAATCAATCCCGGCTTGCACCAAATGAGTGATAGCGGTGTGGCGCAATGTATGACGAACGACTTCTTTGGGGTTTAAACCCGCGGCGGCTACTACACGTCGAAATGGTTTATCAATGTTCACGCAGTGCCCGGTGACTGATTTTTCGGTTGGGAAAAGCCAAAGTTGATTTGGTTTAGCATTTTGTATGTAAGGGGTGAGTACTTCTGCTAAATGAGCAGTGATTGGCTGATGTCTAGCGCCTGCTTTTGCGTGAGGAAAAAAATCATTCGCTTAGGGAGATCAATATGCTCTAGTCGAATAGACAATATTTCCATAAGCCGCATCGCGGTTTCTAATCCGATCACAACAAAGGGATAAATATATTTGTTTTGATCTGCTTTAGCGGCCTCCAGTAATCTCTCTATCTACTCTACATTTAAATAAGTAATTTTGTGCTGATTTTCTTTAAATTTTTTGATAACAGCCGGTTTGTTGTTCAACCATTTCCATTCCACTGCTTTAGTAAAAAGATGGGATAATACCGCTAATTCCCGATTAATCGTACCGGTGCTGACGCCATCATCCTGGCGTTTCTTTTTATAATGCTCCACATCGGTGTCATCGATTTTATCCAGTGGCTTATCACCCAAAAAAGGAATCAAATGAAAGCGCTGGTTGAGTTCTTCACAAAAATCTTTGGTCAGCAAATGATTTGCTTCAGATAAATTCTGTATCTGTTGTAATTTAAGCTCTTTGAATAAACGATCCTGATAAACAGCATGACTCCGTTCTACTCGACCTTTGGCTTGGGGCGACCAAGCTTTAATGAGGGTGATTCCCAGTTTCTGACAGGCTTTACCAAAGGCCGTTAAAGGACTTTCACCGGCTAATTCTTCTTCGATTGTCGGTTCACGAGAAGTGACATAGACTGTTTTACGATCCACATAAAGAGCCTGCGGAATCCCATATAAATCAATCCAGTTCCACAAAGTGCGCATGGCTCCTTCGGTGGTTTCTTCCGGAAACAATCTGGCCAAAGTGAGACCGGTGGCGTCGTCTACCATATTCATCAAGCAACTTTTTTCTGTGCCTATCCAGGAGTGATGGCTACCGTCCATTTGTACGAGCTCTCCAAATCGATGACGGCGTTCTTGTTGGCAGTGATGTGGTCTAATAATTGTAGACACCTAAATTAAGAGAAAAGAGTTATAATA
>JAFEDN010000158.1 GCA_018241585.1 Pseudomonadota bacterium
ATTATTTTTTCTCTTTGAGAAATCCATATCGCTTCATTTGTTTGCGCAAAGTTCCGCGGCTAATATTAAGTAACTTAGTGGCGGCACTTTGGTTGTTGCGACAATATTGCAACATAATTTCTAATAATAGTGATTCAATTTCGGCCATAAATAGTTCATAAAAATTGTGAGGTGTTGCGCCTTCCAGTTTCAAAAAATATTCTTTCACTGTCGCTCGAACGGCTTCACGTAATGTATCGGATTTTGATGATGCCCAATCAGTAGAATTAACATCTGGCGCAATGATGTCCGTATCGTGCCCAACTGGGGGTGACAAAGGTTGATTTATAAATCTCCTCCAACTCAAGAAATGCTTAACCTATTTCTATTTGGGACTGGAACAGAAATGTTGATTATTGTACCGAATTGATTAAAAAAGTCAAAATAGTGGCTGCTCCTTTAAAGGGTGCAATGGTTAAGCGTTTTGAGTGACTTTTTTTGTACCGATTTTAGCTTTGGGCTGCGGAGGATAGGATGCCTGTTCACGACGGTTATTATCTAAATAATTCATCCGTTTCTCTAGGATTTCATTTTGTTTTTGAATCATTGTTTTTTCAGTATTGGCACGTTCATGTGCTAGAGCCGCTTCTCTATAGAGTCTCTCTAATTCTTGGCAGCGGGCTTGAGCGTCTAACAGACGTTGGTCGGCAATAGCCTGCCGTTTATCTTGTTCAATGATTTGCTGCTGAGCTTTTTGTATGTCCTGAGCTAGTCAGTCTTTTTCCAGTTCCGTTTTCAGCAGCAGTTCTCCCATTTCAGCCAGTTGTTGCTCCAATGCAGTGATCTTACTGGATAGTTGTTGTTTCACGAGGGTGGTTTTGCGCGCGGATTCGGCCAGGATGGCTTGTTTCACTTGAGAGGATAATTCCTCATCGACAGCAGCTAAGGCGATATTTTCCTGCTCACTGCGCCAGGTTTGCATGAATTTCGAAAGACCGCTAGGCTTATGTCATATAAAACATAAGCCTGGTTATGTTGTCTAATCAGTTATGTGTTCTTAGAGTTTTTTACCCGCTTAGATAGCCTCTTCTAAAGATTTCGACGTTACATAGAAATTCTTCGAGTGATTTGATATATCCTAGTAGTTTGTTAACTAACCAGGAGATATCGTCATGTATGATCAAATAATTCCCCGTCTTTATCATAGACAAAAACATCTGGATGCACCATTTTTAGAAGAAAGAATAAAATATCTACAATATTGGTCTGACCGTAATCTTTCTATCAATACTCTTAAAAATATTGCGCAGTGGATGTTAAGAATAGTTAAGTTTTTGCCTATAGAAAGTGACAAAGTAGTTACTCAAAATGAAATTAAAAAAGCCGCCGAAAATTTGGCTTCACATGAAGATCATCGTTCCGAAGGCAATAAAGTTTTTTCAGAAAAATCGAAAAAATTATTTATTCAATATGCGACCGATTGGTTAAAAAAATTAAGTTGGTTAGAACCTTTACCGGAAGAAAAAAAATCATTGAAAAAAGCATTAAGAAATCGGCTCCATTCGAAGAATATTTAGTTAAATATAGTAAATATATGTCTGAAGAACAAGGATTATCCGAAATAACGATCCAGGGTAGAAATTTTATGTTACAAAAATTTCTGATTTATCTTCACGAACAGAAAAGAAATTTAATGGAAATCACCCCAATTTTTATAGATGAGTATATTGAAAAAAAATGTTCTAACAATAAATATTCAAGACGCACTATTCAATCTGATTTAACCGATATTAGATTATTTTTAAGATATGCACAAAATCAAAACTGGTGTCAAAAAAATTTGGCAGACTCGATTAAAACTCCTCGCATATACAAAAATGAATTATTACCTTCTGCTCCAAATTGGAAAGATGTTAAAGAATTACTAATAAAAACGAAAACAGATTATCCCACCGATATCAGAGACTATGCTATTTTAATGTTACTGTCGATATATGGGATGAGACGTAGCGAAGTCAGGAATTTACGTTTAGAGGATATTGACTGGAGAAATGAAACTATTTCCATAAGAAGAAAAAAGACATCAAAATCGCAATTACTTCCTCTTTCTCCTTCTGTAGGTGAAGCTATTTTGAATTATTTAAAAAATATCAGACAAAATAACTGCTCAGCAAGAGAAATATTTTTATGTATGAATGCCCCTTATAGATCGTTATGTAGCGGTTCAATTTCTACAATTGTCAGTAGAAGGTTAGAACCTCTAAATTTAAAGATTAAACATCATGGCGCGCATGCTCTACGCCATGCTTGCGCGACCTTTCTAATCAACGAAGGGATTCCGCTCAAAGAAATCAGTGATTATCTCGGACATCAAGAATTGGATAGTACTCGGATTTATGCAAAAGTCGACTTAACTAATTTACGCAAAGTATCTGCTGATCTTAAATTAGGAGATTTACTATGAAGCTAATTCAACTTGTTAATCAATATGTCCAATTTAGAAAATCTTTAGGTGAGAAATTCACTACCAGTGAAAAGATTCTAAAGCGTTTTTGCAAATTGTTAAGTAAGTCTTCGGTAATAGAGTCTATTACCAGAGATCAGATTAATGATTTTCTTTATGGAGGTTCAATAACAATAAAGCCGGGATGGTTTCATAGGTATACGGCATTATCTGGATTTTACCGCTATGCTTTCACACGCAATTATGTGACTGAAATACCATTACCACAAATTTTACCCAAGAGACCACCCCAATTTGTTCCTTATATTTATTCAAGAAAAGAATTAAAACTTATTTTTGACGGCGCGCTAACTTATCAAAGAAGAAATGGTTGCAATTCTCCTTATACTGTTCGAACAATTTTGATTATAACTTATGCATTAGGTTTAAGAATTCATGAAACAATATCTATTAGTCTTGCCGATATTGATATCAATAGTTCAGTGATCACTATACAAAAATCGAAATTTTATAAATCAAGGCTCATTCCGTTCAATCAAGCATTAAAAGAGATTATCAGTGAATATCTACTATGGAGAATTAAAAAAAATTATTCACAATCTTCAGGTTCACCTCTTTTTGTTGGAAAACATAATAAACCGTTTAGTTTATCCACTATAAGAAATATATTCTGCGTAATAAGAAAAGACGCTGGAATTAAACGAGATGATAATGTTAGTTATCAGCCAAGGATTCATGATCTTCGCCACACGTTCGCAGTCAAATATACTTACCAGTTGGTATCAAGAGGGAAAAGATGTTCAAAAATTATTACCTATCCTTTCTACTTACCTTGGCCATGAAGAAATTGCTGACACGGCAGTTTATCTCACAATGACAACTGACATTTTGAAAGAAGCCAACATCCGTTTTAAAAATTATGCCATAGGAGACCAGAAATGAAAAATACTCATTATTTAAGCTCATGGATAAAAGGATTTTTGATGGAATATTTAGAACATGAAATGAATTTTTCTAAAAATACACAAAAAAGTTATCGTGACAGCTTTCGATTACTGATACCATTTTTATCTGTAAAATCCAAGGTGCCTATTGACAAATTGTTATTAACGCATTTGGAAGATGATGTGATTAAGTGTTTGCTTTTAGATTTAGAAACCAATCGTCATTGTTCATTGTCGACAAGGAATCAACGATTGACCGCCATTCATGCGTTTGCAAAATTTGTTGGATTAAACAGTCCAGAATCTCTCGAATGATGTCGCCAGATAAGAGTAATTCCTTTTAAGAAAACTCAGCAAAATTTATTAACTTATCTTGAAAAATATGAAATGGATGCATTATTGAATGCTCCTGACCAGCAAACAAAACAAGGTCAACGAGATTATGCTTTATTACTTTTTCTTTACAATACTGGCGTACGTGCAGACGAAGCGGCACAATTAACTATCGCTGATTTACATATAGCGCACGCCCAAAAAAGAGATTTCTCTGATGTTAGCATTAGAGGCAAAGGCAATAAATTAAGACATTGTCCGCTTTGGCAAAAAACGATTGATGAATTAAGTAGTTTAATCATAAATAGAGATTCAACTGAACATGTATTCTTAAATCGTTGTCAACAGCCATTAACTCGTTTTGGCATTCATACTATGATCAAGCGTTATATTAAGAAAATTACGCATCAAATACCATCTATACAAAAAAAGCGAGTCAGGCCCCATACAATACGCCACACGACAGCAACGCATTTGCTCCATGCAGGTGTAGACATCAATACCATTAGAGCGTGGTTGGGGCATGTGTCTATTAATACAACTAATATATACGCTGAAGTGGATCTGGCAATGAAAGCCAAAGCATTAGCGTGTTGTGAAATTAAAGGAGACAAAAGTCCACTTCATTGGCGGGATGATGAGGATTTGATGAAATTTTTAGATACTATTTAAAAAATCTTTTTTTATGTGTTTTTGTTATGAAGTAACTGACTAAAAAAATAGGAAATTCTTAACTAAGAACACATAACTGATTAGACAACATAACCAGGCGACCCACCCGTTTTAGCCATCACGGCGCGGACAGTCACGCTCTGTCCCTCCTTTAATAGCGATT
>JAFEDN010000159.1 GCA_018241585.1 Pseudomonadota bacterium
GTTCACGGTGTAGATGGGAACGGCCACTATAGCTCCATATTTGACGAAAAATCGCAAAGAAAAACTATTCAAAATTCTTTTAAATTAATATTGTTCAATAGCACAGGCGCTTTTGTTCAAAACTTACTATAATATTAGGCAACAAGATGAAGATAATTCAGCAAGTTTTCTTGCAGAAAACTCATCTCCCTGAGCTGCTGCTAACGCAAACCAGTGCATGGCCTGGTTCCTATCTGGTATCAAACCATCAAAACCCTGCATGTAATTGTAACCCATTTGGCGTTGAGAATATCTATTTCCTTGTTCTGCACTGAGTCTATAATAGTTTAACGCTGAAAGCTTTTCTCCTCTATTCCAGTAAAATTCCGCCAAACAGCATTGACCGAGAGAATCACCTTGTTCTGCGGCCAGCCTAGCAAATTTCATCCCTAAATCTTCATTTGTCAGGGTGATGCCACAATCACAATCGCAAAAACAACGGGCTAAGTTACTTTGAGCAAAAGCGCTTCCTCGATTTGCACATATAGCATAAAGACGTAAAGCTTCTTTTGCATTTTTTGATATTCCAACACCATATTCATAACACTGAGCAACAAAAACAAGAGCTTGTATATAGCCTTGTTTAGCTGATTTTTGGTAAAGATCAAATGCTGCTTTCTCATCTTTTGGCACGCCATGTTTATATTCGTAACACCATCCAAGCGAACATAAAGCAGGAGCATAATTTTTTTCGGCTGCTTCTTTATAACAAGCGAAAGCTGCTTTTTCATCTTGCGATGTTCCTATGCCTTTAGTATGACAAATTCCTTCAGCCCATTTACCTGCCGGTGTATTTTTGTGTTTAGATGCTTCTAATAACCATTTTTCACCGGCCTCTTTATTTTTCGTAGTTTGGTTTCCATCGAGGTAATTTTTTCCAAGCCTTGCTTGGGCGTCTACATCTCCCGCACGCATTTCTTTCGTTTGTGCCAGTTTCTTTAATTTCTCCATATTCAAAGACAAATCTTCTCCACCAAATTCTTTTTTTTCATCTTTTTCTTCTTTTTTATCTTCAGAAAATAATGACCGGGCATAGATATCAATTTCTGATCTTCCGGGAGGAAGAGAAAATGAGTTATAGGTAGTTTTCATACCACCTACAGTAGGAACACTGTGGGATTTCCCAAATTCATTTCGATTTAAATAGAAATAAGTAGTGTAAACCCCTCCAGCTTGTGGAGAACAACTCGCAGTCCCAATTTTTTTCCCTTTGATGAAATATGTTGTACTAAACCCGCCAACGCAGGGAGACGATTGAGAAGTCCCGACTACTTTGTTATTAGCGTAAAATGTAGTTTCGAATCCGCCTATACAAGGAGAGGTTCGAGATGTCCCAACAATGATTCCATTTGCGTAATAATTTGTGGTAAATCCGCCTACACCAGGGGTACTAGTAGAGGAGTCATTTTTAATACCAAAAAAATACATAGTTCCAAAATCCATTAATTAAGCTCCTAAAATAAAAGGTTTTGCTATGTTGCCTTATTATTATGCATGAATTGATTCTATATTGTTTTCATCAATTTGATAAAATCACGCCCAAGCATTTCCTCACAAAAGCAAAGACATTGTAAATGTTTTATTTATGTTTAAGCAATAGTAACAACAATACTATTAATGTCAACATCAACTCATGCCCTGTAGCTGCAAAGTAGTAATGTCCCTTTTCCCCGGGAAATTTGCTAAAAGAATGGCCGGATGAAAATCAAGCAACGATGTGGGCCTTTGAACTGATAAAAAAATTACATCGGCCAATGACAGAAATATCAGAATTTCCCTCTTTGAGGGACAGGTTTCAAGGATTGGAGGAACTAACCCATCATTTTGATGGTCGCACCAGCCCTTTCCCACCGCATTTAGTAGAAAAAGCCAAAGAGATCAGTCGGGAATGACTGGCTTCACAAGGAGAACAGATATTGCTACACGGCGATTTGCATTACGCTAATATACTTTGGTCAGAGCAAAATGGTTGGTTGGCCATTGATCCCCAAAATGTCATCGGAGAACGAGAATTTGACATTCCTTTTCCTCGGTTAGAGAAAATCATCGATAAAAAATTATTACAATATCGGCTAGCCCAATTTATAGAAATTTCTGGTTCTGCTAGTGCTTTTGTTGATGCTAAAATAACGGTATCAGTATCAGCAGTTACCTCCGGTTCTTGTTTTTGCTCATTGATTTTTTCGGCATCAAATAATTTTAGTTGTCTTTGAATTTTATTTAGAAAATCAAGATCCGGATCAGGTCGGCCTTGATGATAGAAACGATAAAAAGAGTATGTAGTTGAATTTGGGGCATCCAATCTTAAACGATCAGCGAACGCTTTTTCTTTCTTGGCATGTTTGGTAGCTTCCAGAATTAATGTTTTTAAATACGCATAAGGAATGTAAGGATCCCCCTTACTTTTAAGCTTGGATTCTAAATATTCATTTAATTCGTCATACTTATTACTGTAATCTCCTGATACATAATCAAAAGGAGTAATTTTTAATTCTAATATACTGCCTGCTGGAGTTTTAAATTTCATATGAATCTCCTAAATAAAAAAAATATATAATTTAAACGAATTTCCAGTTAAATAAATATTGTCCGGTATCGATTTAACTCATTGCATACCTGTTACTATTTAAATGGAGCTCCATAAATCGCATTGGGCTTTTTTTTCTCGTAGGCCCAATAGCGATCCCCATAAGACCAATGCCAATATTCCGTTGGATAATTAACAAAACCCACTGAGGATAAAGCTCGGTTCATGATTTCTCTATTCTTTTCAGCTTCGGGTGAAATAATGCGTGATGCTGTTATCGAAATAGACCCATCTGAATCTTCCATCCAATCTTTCGGGTGTATACCCGTATCTACGTATTCACCTTGATCATTCACTAAATAAATATCAATGGCTCCGCCCGTAGAATGTGGAGGAATATTTGCAGAACCATCTTGATTCACCACGGGAGAAACCAGCCTGGTGGATTCAATAAAAATTTGATCAGCAGACCAATTCGGGTGTTGTAATTTTATTTTTTCATACCGTTTCTCAAACAGAAATTTTTGGAGTGACAAGCTTCTGTAACCTTCATACAAACAAAAATGTAAATTTTTGGGAAGCAGCGCTTGGGCTTGTTTTAGTTTTTCGTAAACACTTTTTCGAATGAAGGTATAATCCTGGTTATGGGGAATCTCAGGTGAAGAGCCAAAGGCGATTTCTTTTTGATCTTTTAAATTAATCATTGGTTCGTGGTTATCAATGATTCGAACGGCCAAAACTCTTGGATCCGTAATCAATACTAAATGATCGGCTTGTGTATATCCGGATAACATTCCTGCTCCAATGATTGCGAAAATAAAACGTACTAAAAAGCGCTTTAAAGCTGCCATCCGAACATACTGTGAACCAAAATCACTTTTCTGTATTGGCATAACCTTCATGCTCCTCTAATTTTATCGGAATAGATATCTGATATTTAGGGTAATAATAGCCACCTCGGCTAATGACGCGCTTGCCTTGCCCTAATGAAACTGAGGATAAATCCAGCTTATTGAACCATGGATGTCCCTCATGCTCTGCAAATAATAAAAACAAGCGCTTGGCTTTTACCGATTGGCAATTTTCTAATAATGATTGTAGCAATTTCGGGCGAAGTGTCGTCACACTCTGCATCAAAAACTGTAAATCTGCGAATGCAAAATATTTGGGTAACAAATCCATGCATTCAGTGATGGCGCGTTCCGGTGAGGCAATGGTTAAATCTAAAAAATCACTGTCTTGATTTTTTGAAGTTAAACCCGCAAGTGATTCAGAGGAAAATAAATCTTGATTCAGAAAATAGGTTTTCTGCTGATCCATGAAGTTATCTTGAAACCATTTTGGCAACTGACGATTCTCGCTGGGCAGTTTAAATAACCAAATGGTATCACTTTTTTCCACCTAAATATAATGCGCATATCCTTGTAAGGCTAAAGCAGTTTTTGCGCCAATATAAATTTTGTATCCCAATTGTTTCTCCAAAGCATAGACTGCCCCTTGCCAATGAACGGTATCATCTATCAAAGTGTATGCTCCCGGGCCTATTCTTTTGAGCCACTGACCCTGGCAATAACGCTCGGCCAATTGACGGTAGATGCCCATGCTGTCTAACCAACGTTGGGTGTCCACGGTTCCTCTTAGCCAATGTCTCAGCAAATGGTTTAATTTTCTGTCTTTTTGACCACTCATGATAGTCATTCTAATAAACTTTATCCAGAATTCTGTTTATATTAATGTGCTATCGACTACTTTAGATTGTCTTTTTGTATGTATTTTTAAAGGTCTATAATGGTGGCCTGAAGCGTTGGAGATCATAGGGAAGAGGGGACTAGCGCAAGTGCAACGTGCCAAGAAAAATATAGAAATTTAGGCAGTAGCTGACTGTGATCATGAGATTGAACAGGCTCTCAAACAACAAGTTCCACTTGAGACGGGGAAAGAGGTTCCAAAGACGTTGCTCGATAAGCCCAAAAA
>JAFEDN010000015.1 GCA_018241585.1 Pseudomonadota bacterium
ATTCCTTTTTCCACACGCCCGGCATTGGTTTTGTCCGGGTGTTTTTTCACTTTCAAATCTTCGAGTACTTGATTCAGTACCCATATTGCCCGCCGCTGTTTCCAGCGTGGGTCGGCCACCGTGACCCAGTCATCCATGAAACGGCGGTAACGGACAGGTAATTTTGCCATTGCGTCATCAACAGGCTGTAAATACATTGCCCCGATTAATGGTGATAGCGGTGAGCCCCGCGGCACACCTTTTTTATTCTCGATCAGTAAACCGTCTTTATCAATGAGGTGATTTAAGAATCCGTCCAGCAATGTCAATACGGTTTTATCAGAAACCGATAACGAAAAGCAATTACGGAGCCATGGTTAATTAAGATAAGCCTAAAATAGTCTTACAAACGGTTACAACAATTATCTAGGGAAAATAGTTCCTTTTACGAAAAAACAATTTAAATAATTATATTATCAGTCACTTGATATCCGTGCATAGGTTACTGATAACCTCTCTTGCATAATCCCAGGCAATTCGTTCCTGCTCTAAACGGATGCATTTACCCAAACGATTTTGTTTAATTCCTTGATAAACAGCTTGCTCAGTGGGAGTTAATTTAGGTAAAAAGGTCGCGGTGTGTGGCTTCTCTTCTTCCACCCACAGTGATTGGTATGTTAATAAAGTTTTTTCATCCATTAATATCGATTGAAGTGTCGGTAAATAAAAACGTGCTCGATTTAAAATAGCAAAACCATGCGTATCTAAATCTCCCCAATAATAACTTTGTCCACACGCCACCCAAGGTAAGCGAGATAATATATCTACTTGATAACCTAAACCCATAAAAACCACTGTATCCGGTATATCAAAAAAGGCCAAACCAGTTTGTAAGTTTTCAACTATAAAAATCCGCTTAGCTGAAAAATTGATATTTGCTAATTCTTCCCATGAGACAGTTATATCTCTTAATCCCCCCATTTTTTGACGTAATTGGGTGTCTAGAATTAAAAATCGTACAAGACGTGGTAGCTCTTTCAAACCACAGCGTTGTAAAAAATCAGCATCATTATTGTTATTCATTTGTAGACGAGTTAAAAGAGCATTCACTATTTTTTTATGACCTTCAAACCACTTGCTGTCCATTCCGGGAATAGGTAATTGCCGTGGATAAAGCTTTGAACTGGGATTGTTAATCAACCATTTTAATAAAGCAATAAGCCGTTCGAAATCAACATCAGTATAGTCGGCTAAGACACTAAAGTGTTGTGCTAATGATGACGCTAAAAGAGGCCAATTGACTAAAAGTGTTTGATGGCGAGCGTATGCCTTTTGCCAGCGAAGGGTTTCGCCAATCCAGGCGCTCACTTCCAGCGGATTATGCAACAGTAATACTGCAGGTAAATTTTGACTCCCTAAGGTTCGCCAGCGAATTTCTCGCCACAATAATTGGCCTGCACCCTGCCACTTTTTCCAGGCAAAAACCCAGGTGTGAATGCCTTCAGGCTGATGTATTGCAATGTGTTCTTGTGGAATACCTAAACGAATTTCTAAGGGCCAGTGGTCTGGATTTGTTGGATTGTTTAGCCAATTGCTGCAGCTTCGTTGAAAACAGCGGGTTAATTTTTCTCGAACATCATTAGGTAATTTCAAGGTTTGCTTCCTCATCCACAATTTTAGGAAGACGTAAACATTGATGTTCCCGATCATATTCAATCAACAAAATAGCTGAATGACGTCGATCACTGATATCGACAAAACAAGCGCCGCCGATAAAAGGTTCCAAAGTCATGACTGCGCGTAACGGGGTAGCCACAATCATCTGAAAACCAAAATTAGTAAAAATATTCATAGCTAAAGTAGTAAATTCGTTATCAGCTTTGTCAAAGGCCTCATCCAAAATCACCGGGGCGTACATGGGGACGCTTAAATGATGACCGCCCAGTTGATAACGCAATGCTGCCGCCAAACAAGTCGTCGCTAACTTTTGCCGCTGTCCACCGGATTTGCCCGCGCCACTGCGATATACCTCTACTTCAAAGCCTTTGGTATCGATTTCACGCGCAATAAATTCCACATGTTGTCTTACATCCAAAACACATTCGCGCCAGCGCTTTTGTTCGCTATCTTGGCTTCCCAAACGATTAACTAATTCTTGCAAAGTAGTAAAACGTGCTTCGGCCAAAGCTCGATCATCGCCTAGAGCATAAGCCAAAATTTCTTGTATGGTTTGTTTAAACTCTTTAATTTCTACTAATTGTCGATCTTTGACTTCAATACGCAAATGGGTGCCCGGATTAAACGGCGCTTGACCAAGGCTTTCATTCACTAAATCCATCCGCTCCAGAATGGCTTTACGAGCCTGATTGAGGCGTGAAGATAAATCCGCCATATTTTGATGGCTCTGGCTTTGTAATAACTCAAAAAACCGGTGCTCATAGGCAGGTAGACCGTCCGTTTCTAACCGAGTCAGTTTTGCGAAATAATCTTGAGCGCTGGCCAGGCTTGTATCCACATCGCCCGCATCCATAGGCCAGGATCGTTTAAAATCAGCAAAACTACTTTCGACGATACGTTCATTTTTATGAATATCACGATTGATATCTTCCAGCTCTTTAACGATAGCTTGCAATACACTAGTGGTTAGAGAATCTAAATTTTCTAAATTAACCGGCTTTTTAAAATTAGCAAAGCGGTCATCTAATTGTTGTTTTTGATAAGGGGTTAAAAGAATAATGCTAGGGTCCTGCTGTAGCTGAGTTAATTTTTCTTGATACCTGTTGAAGGTAGCAACAGATGTAGTGTGCTCTACTTTTTTATTTCGTAAGTCTTGATCGGCCTCGTCCACTTGTTTTTTTTGTTTTAATATTTTTTGATTAATCTCTTTCAATGCCACATTACCTTCGCGTACCGCAATTAATTTTTCATCAATGTAAGAAATTCGTTCTAATAATGGCGCTACGTCGATTTCCTGCCAGTTGATGTTGACTAGCGTTTGGCAATGCATCGCTCTATCGGCTTGGTTGTTATCTTTTTCAACTAAGATTTGAATTTTATGATTCAATTGGGCAATGGTATCCGCTAATTTCTGAGCTTGCCGTTCAAATACAGACAATTTTTCACGATTGTCAAAGCCTAGTACCCAATAACGACGGTCGTCCACTCGATAGCGATCATCTTTCTCATGGCGGGTTTTATTATGTTTTATTTGTCCTTCGCGGGTTAGGGCTCGCTCGGCGCTGCGAAACGCTTGTAATGAATCGACGCATAAGTAATCGAAGCGTTGTTTCAATTCTGCTTGCATCCATTCAGTATACTGGCCTGGTTTAACATTCACTTTAAAGATGAGTGAAGCAGGGTCGATAGGTTTTGCTTGCCAGGAGTTCACTTGATTAGTACGGTAATAAACTATACGGCGCCCTAGATTAGTGGCATTGAGATGATTGGATAATGAAGAATAGTTTTTTTCATCTACCAATAATGAAAGTGCAAAACCATGCAGTAAACGCTCGATAGCGCCCTGCCAAGATATTTCATCCGATTTAACTTCGATGAGTTCTCCCACAAACGGCAATGAATTTTCTGTAATCCCAATAGCAGTAGCAATTTCTTTGCGTAGTTCTAACATTTCTGCTGGAATATTAGAAGGCTGACGTTTCAATGCTTGCACTTCTTTTACAGTGTTAGTAAATTCTTTTTCAGTTTCCACCTTTTGTCCGGCAAGTTGAAATTGTTGTTCGCGGCTTGTATCACTGTGTTGTTTCCATTGCTGTAATTCTTGAGTAGCTTTTCCGATTATTTCGGCAAACGCTATGGGTGACTCAGGCAGAATCCAATTTAATTTTTCACAGGCAGAGGAAGCCTGAGCACGTTTACGTAAACATTCAGCGCGTAGACCTTCCAGACTTTTTTTATCGGCTTCCCATTGTTCAATACGGTCACCGCCGATTTGCCGATGCTGTTGTTCCAGATCGCGTAGCAAAGTATTTTGATAATCCAGTTTAGTCTGCGAGCTTTGTATTTCGGCTTCAAGTCCATGAGTGTGGACAGTTAATTCCGTAATTCTTTGTTTTAATAATTCTATGCGACGGATTTCTCGGTAATACTCAACACCAGTCTGCAACTCATATAAGCCATTACGCTGCTGTTGTAGACTCTGCATACTCTCATAACAAATTCGTGCAGGTGCGAGCACTTGAATTTGTTTACGTGCGGTTACCACGGCCTGGTGCGCTGTATTGAGTTCGCCGAATTCATTGACTAGGCGGTCAGCCGCTGCAAAAGTTTCTGGTTTATCCAACATAAAATCGCGTAAAAACAAATTTAGATCACCTAAGTTTTTTGCAGATTGAGTTTTATGCAGTAAGCGCAAGGCCATTTCACTTTCTATCCCAAGTAGCCTGCAAAAGCGTTCGCAGTAAGGGCGAAATTCATCGCGAATAAAAGCATCAGGCATGGCGGTTTTTAATTTTCTGACATCGAAATCGGACGCGCCAAAATTTTCCAACTCACGTAAATCAAAAGCACGTTCAATGATCAGATAAAGCCGTTTTATGTCGGCAGAGCTATTGGAATTACCCCGAATCCAAAATAGTTGCATCAAGGTCACAGTTTGATTGAGAGAATTTTGATAAGTCAACGCCAATGCCGACCAGGTGCTGCCCGATCGTAAATATTGAGTTGCAATTTCACCTGATGCATTATCTTTTTGTTCTGCCCAGGCCCCGCGTAAATAGGTTAATAAATTACGATCGCGACCGGATTTTTCTGCTTCGCGAGCGGCAGCATTAAAATCGATCCATCGTGCCGGTATCAATAATGCTGAAAAAGCATCCAACAGAGTCGATTTGCCAGTACCTGAGCGGCCAACAAATAAAAAACCGCGTTCTGCAATCGGAATATCATGGCGTCCCGAAAAAGTTCCCCAATTGAACACTTGCAAAGAGGATATACGAAATTGTTCTCTAGAAAATAACTCAGTAGTTTGAGCGTGAGTATCCATCGATTATTTTATCCCTCTGATGCTGCTAGCTTTTGTTGGTATAAACCAGTAAGCGTGGTTATAATATCGGCAGAAAATAATAATTTGAGTGCAGGTGATATTTCGAATCGATCGTTAGCAGAGTGCAGTTTTTGTAGTACATTATTCTTTTTAATTTTTTCGATGGCTGCTTCAATTCGTTTAATAAATCCTGCGCGATCGGTATTAGTTAAGCGTTCGTATAAGGATAAATATTCCATAATTTCTTCGGTTGAAACCACTGCTCGCTCTCCTTGAGCTTCTGCTTGCATTAAGCGTTGCCGTAAGTAAAGTAACAGTACCGAATCAATAAACGTTAATTGTACGCGTCGTAATAAACGCGGCACTGCCAAATCCCCTGTATCTGCCTGACGAGTAAAAGCTACTTGAATATCACGATCGATCACCAAATCAAGAAATAATTCCGCTAGACGACTGCGTATCACCGCTTCAATTTGTATTAACGTCGACCAGAGTTTAGAATGGCGACGCGCATCGATCGATGGGCCCATTAAAAGCTGTACTAAAACACGACGCGCTTCTAAAGGTAATTCCCCGCTATCGCTCAGAAATAACCGATCGTTAAATTTCTGTTCGGTATGCTTAGTATCTTCTAAAATAACGTTATTTTCTTCAGCTAAGTTCATTTATCCGCTCTCTTAAAAAAAAGATCTTGGGAATACGGGCACTGCGTGTTTCCTCTTGGTCAGTTTTCCAGGCAACAGGTTCTGTTAAGTTAGCTTTAATACCATGTCGACTGCCTAATGCGAGTAAACCTACAATACTGCCTAATCCTTGAGCCGCTGGAAACTGCTGTAATATATCAGCAATAGATGCTTGTGATTGCAATTGCAATACAGCACGGATATTCATTTTTAAAGTACGAAAGTCAATTTCTGATTGAGAAATTAATTCGCTAATTCTCTCCAGGTCAATAAGAAGGCTTGCTCCTTCTTGCATCGGTGTGGGTAATGCTTGTAAGGAAGGATCATGTAGTACCCATTGAGCAATCGAGCGTATACGACTGCTGGTTAACTCAAGTGTATATTGTAAGGTCTCTGCAGTTCTCACTTTGTCCTTGAGCGCGAGCGCTGCATGTTGTGCTTCTTTTAGCAATTGATTGAGACGACGTTGTTCCAAGTATTCACGGCTTTGTACGAAGTGTCGTAAACTGCGGGCAAAGGTCTGTAAAACTTCATGCACCTGGCCGCCTTGCTCTAAAAGAATGCCAGTTAAATCGCGTAAAAACCTGCGTTCTCTGACTGACAATTGTAAAGCAAACTCACGTGACATAATGTTTACCAGTGCTTCTTCCACAATCGCGCTTTGTTCAGGATCAATGAGTAAACGCCAGAATGCTTTAAAAGTTCTACCAGCTTCACTTTCTTCAATTAAATCAATGCCGGCAAACAGGGAATTTAATATAGGTGCTCTACTTTCTTCGTTATCCATCAGGCGAACACGTAAATCCCGATTTAAGTTTTCGAATTGATCGCGTACGCGTCGAAAATCACCCGTCAAATCATCTGTTAACGTGATAATTTCACGAGCGCGTTCAAGAGCTGTTTCTACGGGCAGTACGCGCATTTGACCTTTATTTATGGCATCAATGGCTTTATCTAATCGCTCTTGTTCGGCATAAAGACGATCCAACCGGCGAAATTTATCAGTGTCGGTATCTTCAGCCAAGCGTACTAGAGCGTCAATCACTAAAGCTAATCGGCTTTCTGTAGCGGCTTTATGAGGTTGCTCTACACTAGACATAAAACGGATGACGTGAGTGGCTGCAGTTGAAAGCTCATAGAACTCTTCTTTGGTATTGGCAGGAAAGCGTCGTTCTAAATAACCATCCGCTAACCAATTGGCAATATAGGTTTGAGCAGTTTGGGGTAAATCCTCTCCTTTTGCCCGGAGTTCTTCTAGATCTCTGCTTAAACGGTCTTGAAATGTAGAAGCTGGCAGGCTTTTTTGGTCTTCATATAAATACGTTTGCAGTAGACCGATAATAATGGGGCTATTATCCGCTGCCAAAAGTCGCCATAACGGTTCTGACCGCATTCGGTGATAAACGGCAATTATTTTATTCACTTTCATCAGTAGAAGTATCACATTTACAAAAGTTTCATTATAATACAATGTTTATCTTGTAACAATTCCGGCTGGGTGGTGTGTCAATCCAAAATAGAAGATATCCGTTTTGATCATCATTAGAGATGTGAAGAAGTTTAGCGTCCATACCAATCACAAACATAGATTGAATTGTCATTGCATTGATTGAAACAAAAATGAATAGTAGGACTAAAGGAAGAAATTTTTTCATGGTTTTTTCCCTGCTGCTCTTTCGGCCTAAACTCTCGATTCAATGTATTCGTCGTCACCGTCAAGCTATGATTGCTCTGCGTGGTGGCCCGGTAGCGTCGTCGTTGTTTGCATTCCACTCCAGCCTACGCATTAAACGTCTTGCCCGATACCGTCCCACATCATAGCCTTTCATGCGCAAGCCTTGCGATATGCGTCGGTACCATAACTCCCTTTGCTTTGATTATGTGACACTTTAACTTCTACAAATAATCGATCTTCACCGATGAATATTTAAATCTAGCGGAGTTACAGCAAAAATTGATTTTTCGTTCAGTAGCTAGTAAGCTCAAGCTGTCAATTGATCTCATAAAATAAAATTCAAAGGAATGTTGTATTTTAAATTAAAAGGAATTAGAAAATGAGCAGGAAACTAATCTCCAGGAGTAGGGATGAGCAAAAAAAGAATAAACCTTTAGATGAAATAGCTAGTTCATTGAGATCTGGGTCATTAAGTTCCCTGACCTCGTCAGTTTCTATAGAATCTAAAAATATTGGACTTGATCAACGTGCATTATTGGTACCTGTTGTCGTCGAAGCATTAATAGTTAATGATGCAGTAATAGCCGATCAGTCAAGTCTCACCCCTCAAATGCCTTTTTCACGTCATCAGCTGAACTTTGATCTGTTAAAAAATTTTCATACCCCCGATCAGTCCAATTTTGATATGCCTAAAAAGTCCTTGCGCCGAGGCATTTATTTACACTGGATGCTACCTTCGGGTTTGCGGCATGCAATTTCGGCGCCATCAGCGCCGGATAATAAAATATCTGAAAAAAAAAATGAAAACCCGGCTTTGAATAATTCGGATTTACAGTTTCCTCCTGTGCCTAACCGATGGCTGGTTGTTCGTTACTATACATCAACAATAAAAAAGTCAAGGATTGCAACCGGTTGGGTGATTGAAAGTGATTATGTAGATTTTTCCCTGGGAAACACTTCTGCGGCAATTCCAGATCCTGATCCAGAGAAAATGCGCCAAACTTATATGGGTCGCTGCACCTCTCTAGAAAAGTGGTTACAGGGAACATATTCAAGTCCAATTACACTCAATGCTGTTTCAAACAGTAATATCCATTTTTCGGTCTATCAACCTTATTGTGAAAATGTTTTTTCTTTTGTAGATACTTTAAATGATGTAGCAGAAACAGATACACTCAGTTATTTAGTAACAGGCTGGTATGCGGATCGTAATCAGGATCCTTTAGATCAGGTTACTGGTTTCGAAAATTTTAATAAGTTGCTAACCACTTTGAAATGGCAGGTTCAATCATCAGGAGAACAGACAGCTAATTCCACACTTTGTCATGGGATGGTGTATGGATTAGCCTGGAATCGTAAGGGACCATTGCCTCCCATGCAAAAAAGGTTTGAGCCTGATACTCTCAAATTGGCAGTTGGCTCTAATGCTTTAGATGCCTTTACGGCATTGGTGGGCCAAATGCAGGACTTTCCCGAACTGAAGACTCTTCTGGAGGCATTTAATCAGGGAAATCTGGCTAAAATTGGATTACCGGAAGCACCGGAAGAAATTACTCGGCATTTGCATCAAGACGAATTTGGCCATCGTCAAAAGGATTGTATCTGGGTAATTAAATCCACTAAAAGCCAGCACGATTCAGATCTGGATGACTCACCTTTGGGTTTAACCAAACAGCAGGCGGGTTTATTGGATGAATTAAATATCCAACAGCGATCTTTGGATACGTATCAACGTTTATTAGAAAAAAATCAGTGGGATCTGTACGCGTTATGGTGGAAATTAGGTCGAGCCAGGTGCGCCAAAAAAACTATTCCTGAGGGTCTAGACGCCCTAGTAGCGGACGGCGGCCAATTAAGTTCCCGTATTCGTGAGCTACAAAAAAAAATTGCAGATTTGACTGATATTTGTGATAAAGCCAGGAATGATTTGCAGGCTATTCTTACGTTAGAAAATAAAATTTTAGAGTTTATTCATCGTTCTCCCTTAACCCATGCTCAGGAACCGGTTTTATTAATTTCAGGACTTAAATCCTCTTATTCTGCCTGGAAAATTTTGAAGATGGGTCAATTGCCTTGTCGCTTTATCAATCAATGTATTAATAGTTTTACAATTAAAAAAACATCTATTTCTAATATAGATATTCAAGAAAATAAAAGCTCCTCCCTGGCCATCCCACCAGGTATTGATAGGTTACCTGCCATCGTACAGAGTTGTTTAATGTCAAAGAAGGGGGCAGGGTTATTTGTAGAATTTTTCTTGTTGGATAACATGAATGCTTCTGTGATCTTTTCATTATTTGCCGCAAAAAATAATGAAGCTATTTCACTAGATGAGATCAAGGCGGCCATGAGTGCTACTAATAAAGACAAATGTCAAACTTATCAGATTGAGGGTAGCACTTACTTACCTGCTTATGATCTTAATGCGTGGAAGAAACAGCCCTGGTTTCCCTTAATGATACAATATGCTATTGATTGGTCTGGTAACGATTTTAAAATGTGGGAATTTAATGGTGAAAGCTATGTTTTGAAAGACCATCCGCTATTAACCAGCACAAGCATTGTCAATCATGGTTTTTTAGCCCCGCAAAGTCAATTTGCTTTTAAAGGTCAATTAAAAAGGCTGATTGATGAGGACCCCATTTTTAAAAAAAAATTCCCTGACTGGCAGAAGCTAAAGCTAAAAATCAATCAATGGGATTTATTGTCAGTGACTTTATCTGGTTTGCACAATTGTTTAGTTCAACGTAGCGAACGCATGCATCGTGTTCCCAAAAAAAATAACGAACAATATCTGGTGAGCCTGATCGGAGATCAAGCCCACACCCCGCCTTTATGGTTAGAGAGTAAGATAGGCACTGGCGGTCAAAATAAGTTTGAGCCTGTCCGACATGGGCTATTCAGTTTATCGCAATTGTGTGTTAGTGATTGTTTTGGCCAATCAGTTACTTTGCTCAATGCGAAAAATAAAGTTCCTATTGCTACGTCGCGGAATTTAACTCCCGATGTGGACCTTAAAAATATGGTTACTTCCTATGTGCAGTTGAGACCGCGTATTATGCAAAGTTGTCGGCTCAATGCCGACTGGGCTGCCAATGATGCAGAGCCCACCCTGCCGACTCCTCCCAAACTGCTTTTTAACAATTGTCAGGCTAATCCCGTTATTGGTTGGTTATTAGTAAATTACTTGAACCAGAATTTGCAAATTTACAATCCTACGGGAGAATTATTATTAGATGAACTTTCCATAAAAACGGAACATGAAAGGAAGGTCTGTGTAGAAAGACGTGATCCATTATTTTTACCAACGCGTTATCCTTATCTTCACAGTTTGCAAAATGCCTTACACGGCGATGAAAGCGGAAACCCCGATGCATATAATGCTTTACTTAAGATAATAAATTTGGCTTTTTCGCTAAAAGTAGTACCAGGCGTCCACCATACTCCTTATCTATCTGCAATCCTCGGCCGGCCTTTAGCATTAGTTAAAGCTTGCTGGCAATTAGAATTAGCGCAACCGGCTTACATTGAGCAAAATTACGATGCCTGGGCAGTTGGCCAGTACCAATATGGGGTTGAACCCGAGTCTTATCGAGCATTTTCCGAAAAATATCAATTTCCTGTTCAGTTAGGAAGCACTGATTTAGCTAGCGATGGCTTAGTTGGTTATTTTTTAGAGCAATCTGACCTCAAGGAGACATTTGCCAGGTTTTATACTCCCTATCAATTATCGTCGTCCAGCGATTATGCTATCCATACCAATGCTCTTACGCGTTTTACCTTAAGTCCAAAAAATCCAGGTATAGAGGATAGAATATCGACAATCATGTTAATGGACCCTTTTGCCAGGGTTCACGCTTATACCGATATTTTACCTGTTAAATGGCTACAATTACCAGCTATTTTTGTTAAACCCGCCCTGCAAAAGATGTCGTTGTCTTTTAAACTTGGGCCGCTGTTGACAACTCGCTCTAGTTGTACCGATCCGGTTACTGGAAAAGAACAAAAAACGGTTTGTCTTCCCCAGCCTTCTATTAAAGGTCAATGGTCGTGGCTGGAGCCTGCTTTTACAACTTCTTCTATAAAAAAATCAGAAACGGCTTTACAGCCTGCTGACTCAATTGCACGTTTTGGTCAACCCTATGAAATAATTGAAGGGCGGCTTGAATTCAGGCGAGATGAGACCACACTGGATAAACGCAAAACGCTAACTGCTTTAAACCAAAAACCCAGGCGGCAAGATGATAGATATGAACATAAATATAAAGCAAGGAGTGGCAAATTATTTGACATAGAGAAACAAAAGCTGGTTGACAAGGAGCCAACACCTGCCCATAACGATCAAAAAAAACAATGGTTTCCCCAAAAATTTCAACTATTCTCAAAATCGGAACCCGGGTTCCTGGTAGGTGATAGGCGCACATCTGGCCCACAATCAACGTCAAATGAATTTATCAGGAAGTAGAGAAATATGAAGTCACTCTGGAAATCCGTTGTGGATTATATCAACGTGAACGCAGGCGATTCTATTTTAATTCAGATTTTTAATAATGAAGTTCTGCATAAAGCTGTGCTTATCGATGGTGGGGAGCCGAGCGAGGGAGAATCCAGGGTATTGCCTTTTCTAATAAAAAAACAAACGATAAATAAATCTTTCAAACTCAACGCCTTAGTGGTGACCCATTATGATAGCGATCATCTTGGCGGCATTGTCAGACTGCTGAAAAATACGAACTTTTGCACTAATTTTCTGGCTGCTCCTGACCTTTCGGACCCTCAGACTCCTAAACCTAATTTTTGTATTTATGACCCAGGAGCGTATGTCGCCGGCAAAAATCAATTAGCTACTCGCATTTTTAAACAATATATGGCGCTGGTCAATCAATTGGTAGAAGATAAAAAAGCCCTTCATGCAACGGTTTTTGAAAAAGCCGATAAGAGTTTACTGGGGCATGAATTTTTAGAAAATAAATCCATTAATTTGGAATCTGGTTTCGTTGCAACCTGCTCAGCGCTTCGTAAAATCGATCCGTATCAAAATAATCAGCCCATGTTACTGTGCGTGGCGGTCAATACCTCAGTGGCGAAACTTCAGTCCACTACCAATATTGTGGTGACGCCTGAAGGCACTGTTGATCCGACCACAGAAAAAAATCAACGCAGTATCGGACTTATTTTGATTTCTTCAACCAATGAAATTCTCCATTATTTAATGGGCGATTTGGGTGAAAGTATAGAAGTACAATTATTACCTTGGTTGCAGAAATCCCCTACCGAAAGTTCGCCAATTAAATACCTTAAATTTAGTCACCATGGCAGCAGATACTCGACTCCCATCAGTCTTATAGAGCAGTGCAAACCCAAATACGGCATTATATCGGCAGGAAACCAGCATGGACACCCTACTTTAGAATTAATGCTTTATCTTGCTGATTATAATCTAAATAATATGCCCAATAGAAGTAAAAAACGAAAACCCGCTGATCTTAATAAGCTACAGATTTTTGCAACTAATTATCCTTACTGGCTGGGAAGTGATACTGATTCTGATGCTAAGAAAGCCTGGGCCGGGATTACTAAAAATTTTGATGGAGTGAAATTAAAAACACTCAGCAAAACATCAGAGATAAAACGCGCCTGTGACAATCCTCAAAATATAACTATGGTGAACTATTGGGCCTATATTAGTGGAATAAATATGAATGGAGGAGAATATTACCCTAAATCCAGCGGCCAATCTCCCTTTGTGGAGACAATCACTATCACCGATTCCGACACTGATTGTGAGGTGCAGGCAGGGGGGGCTGTGTATCATAATAAAGAACAAAAAATCGAAATCCCATTATCGAGTATTCCCTTAATCAGGGGAATACAAACTCCTTACGTTTTTGGTTTAAGCAGTGAAATTAAAAATGGACCGAAAATTGATTACTTTGTAAAGGATGATAGCCAATTTTATTTTTTTTTAAAGACCCTTCGATTTCCTTATTTAACGGTCCTTCAAGATCAAGACAGTCAGCCCGGGAAAGGGCAGGTTACTGGGTGGCTCAGTAATACTGTTGTAGATGACGAAATTGATTTCCTGGCAAGCTGGTTAAAAATTCCTGACATTGACGATATGTACGTTAAAGTCAGGTATAAAGATGATCCTGGGGGTGAAGATGATATTACTGTGGAATTTTCAACCAATCTTCAAATTAAAGATGCCGAAACCAAAATACCGTTGACGGCTACAATGATATTTCCTCCACGCTTAACCCCAACCCCTCTCCATTTTACTTCAAGTAAAACATTGCTATCCTTAAACTCCCTGTTAAAGCTAGGCGGTTATACTACAATAGCTGATTTAGTATCTCTATTAACCGATTTATTTAATTTTTCTACTGACACCTTTCCTGTCGAATTATCTCTGGATTTTATTTCGAAAAACGGTTCAGACTATAGAGCTGGATCCAATTATATCAGTACAATACATAGTGAAATTTCTCTTTTAACCACGGAAAAATCTATCGGCGGAATATTAAAGCTGAAAGAAGGCCAATTATTCCTGACTAATTTATTGATTCCTGATCAAATATCAGATGAAGGTGTTGTTTATTCGTTCGTTCAGCAATCCAGCATGAACATTAGCGCTAATGCTACCATTAATTTGGATCAAACTTCTGCTCCTTTGAAGGTTGAGGTAGATATAACGCTACAGTCGAACGGCTGGTTACAAGTGGGACTTATTCTGGAATTAGATCACTTAATACCCTTCCTGAATGCTTTAACAAAAACGATGGATCTGGGCAATCGATTTACATCTTTTATTGAAACGCTGGATCTGCAAGTGGACAGTAAAGCCTCTGTCGCGGTAATTGTTATTTTTACTAATAAGCTTGAATTTTCTTCCATTCAATTTAACACGAAAATGAAAATTGGTAATATGATATTGGATATCAATTGTTTGCTCCCCCGAGGTAAACTTTGGGGCGGACTTGCCGTGCAGAAAGAAGAGAAGTACAGAGAAATTGAAATTAGGGATAGCAAAAGCTCAGATCGGGCTATGCCCGGTCGTAATGAGGACGGTAAGATCAGTTTTAAAAATTTTCTGGATGCCAAAGGTGTGACTTCTCCTGATGCTTCTATAAATGATTTTAATATAGCCGATCTTTATTTTTCCGCAGACATTACCGACAAGGCGTATGTATTGGGTGGGACCATCGATACCTCCACTTGGTATTTTTCTGAAATGATTCAATTAACTAGTTTGAGCGCCGAGTTGGGCTATAGCAAAAATAACTCAGAAGCCGCTACCTTAAGAGCTCAAATGGCGATGATGCTGCAATCAGGAGATATCAATGCTCTTTTGTATGGTGAATATATTAGTAATCAGGGTTGGGTACTGGCAACAAAAATTTCTTTGATACCCGTGACCAGTTTGTTTAATTTAATACCCAACGCCAAATATTTAACGGATCTATTACCTGATATCTCTGTAAAAGAGATAGACTTGAAATTATGCAGTGGTGTTTCTCCTTCTAATCAAAAATTTTTTTCTTTTACAGGAACTTTTCAGTTTGGTGGTGATATCCTGGCAGATACGCATTTTTTTCTATTTTCTTTTTCTAATCCTACTAAATATCTGTTTAGTGTGAGCATAACACCTCCTCAAAAACTGACTGGAGTACCACTCGTTAAAGAATTGCCTTCGCTTATCAGTAGGCTACTATTTATTGCTGTGGTGGGAGAAGTTAGCGAGGATAATTTCTCGCAAGGCGAATCATTCGGCTGTGAATTTGATTTTATTGTCAAGAGCTTAATCAGAGGAAAAAAATTACCGGTAGGCGTCTCCCTGCTAATTTTTGTAACTGGGATGGAGGATGATCCGATAATTGTGCCTATCCGTCAAACGCCGGTTCCTCCCTCGGAATTTAAATCCTGTTTGTTGGCTTCAGTAGATGATCAGCCTGCAGTGTCTGTTAACTGGATAAACGTTCAACGCACATTTGGACCATTAACACTCCAGCGTATTGGTTTTGGTTATCATAATAACCGGGTGTTGATTAAGCTGGATGCCGGTCTACAGTTAGGTATATTGGCCTTTAAGTTACAGGGATTTGGAGTCGGTTTCCCTTTAAGCGATTGCACCCAGTTAAGTTTTACATTAGATGGTTTGAATGTGGATTATAAGGCGAGTTCTTCTCTGGCTTTTTCGGGTGGTTTTTTGCGTGATCCCGCCCCGCCACCCTTGATCAAAGAAAGTTATAGCGGCAACGTTATGTTGCAAATAAAATCAATAAATCTGAGTGCCATAGGCTCATACAGTAAGGATCAACAGGATGATGTGTCGGTATTCATTTTCGCCCGTCTAAAAGCACCTCTGGGAGGACCGCCGTGTTTTTTTGTGACAGGTCTTGCGGGAGGATTTGGCTATAACCAGCGCCTGAATTTACCTAGCCAGGAGCAGGTCACTGAATTTCCCCTGGTGCAGGGCTCTGCTAAACCAGAAGAACTTGCCGATGACCCCCAGACAGTGCTGACCAAACTCTTAAAATCAGGCCCGGACAAAACCACCTGGTTGCAGCTCGAGACCGGTCAATATTGGTTAGCCATGGGTCTAAATTTTACCACTTTTAATGTGGTAGAGACCAACGCGCTGGCAGTCGTTGAATTTGGCCGGGATTTTCAGTTTGCGCTGCTAGGCCGGTCCTGTTTTAAACTACCTAAAAGTTCCATTATCGCCTCACCCTTGCTGGCAACTCCGCTGGTGAGTGCGGAAATAGGTTTTGAATTAATATTAAATCCTGACAAAGGCATTCTGTTGATGACTGCATTGCTTAATTCCAGTTCCTATGTGTTACATCCCGACTGTCGCTTAACGGGTAGTTTTGCTTTATATGCCTGGTTTAAGGACCAGATTCCTCCTGATTCCAAGGAGCCGCAAAAATATGCCAGGGCAGGGGATTTTGTGATTACCATGGGAGGTTATCATCCTGCTTTTATTGCACCGGCCTGGTATCCGCGTGAGCCTCGGCTTGCTCTGCGCTGGAAAAGTGGTCCGGTTACTGTTGATAGTGAAGCTTATTTCGCCTTAACCCCTTCCTGTGTGATGACCGGAGGTTTATTACAGGCAGAGTTTAAAGATGGCGATTTACAGGCCTGGATAAAAACTAATGCGGATTTTCTGGTACAGTGGCATCCGCTTTCTTATGATGCCGAAATGAATATTCGAATAGGCGCTTCCTACCGATTAAAGACGCTATTGACCACCTCGACTTTGACTGCTGAAATTGCTTCTAAACTTAATCTTTTCGGACCACCGTTAGGTGGAAGTATTGACATTGATTGGTACATGATTTCTTTTCGCCTAACATTTGGCTCTGAGAAACTAGACCGTCCGCCGCAAACCTGGCAAGAATTTCGTTCATTTTTGTTTGCTGACAAACCATCAGCGTCGCCTCCGGGAAAACGAACTATCAATACCATAAGGGTGGAGCGGGGACTTTTATCGGAAGTGAAAGCAGAATCTTCTCAATCTTCGGAATGGGTGGTGCGGGCGGATGAAGTTATTTTGACCACGGAATCATTAATACCCATCACTGAATTAACGGTTAATGATTCAGGTAATTTAATTGTTAACGACCCGGAAGAGAATGTTTACATTAAACCAATGGTTCAACAGATTACTGCTCACAAACATAGCATCACTATAAAAATTGATGATAGTCGGGTAAGTAATTCACCTGCTCCAACTTCTGATGTTTGGCAAACTGAATTGATTAACCGCAGAATGCCGGTGGCATTATGGGGGCAATCACCTGATTCAAAATCATCTCCGGTATTATCTTCCGATATTTTAACCCAAGACAGTTTTTTAGCGGGGGAAAAATGTGTGGGTGTAAAAATAACACCCGTTCCACCTACTTCACTATCAACTCTGGGTCTTTTTAATGTGAAGAAAGCCCTGGATATTAAACCTCTTAAAGACGTATTATTGCCTTTAGAACAAAAGCCTTCTTCACTAGCCCCCAGTATTCAGGCTCCCGATTTAAAGACAGATAGCCGTGATGTTATTAAAAAAGAGATTACCGCTAAATACGATTCTCGTAACCAGATGATCACCAGCTTACAAAAGATGGGTTTTTTTAGTGGCATGCCCGAAGGATTTAAATCCTCAGAGATGCGGGAATTAGGAATAGAGGCCGGAAATTTCCTGGAAGAACCGAGATTAGAAAACCCATTGGGAAGTAAATAGAAAAATATTATCAGGAGGAGGAAATAATATGCATCAACAACTTCCTAGACTCAATGATCATAAAAATGGAGAAGATGAAAAATCACTTAAGCCGTTCGATATAAAAATGTCTCTCAACTCCATGCCGCTTGGGATAGGAGAGATCCAATTATACGACAGTGTAATTACCGGAGTTGGAGCAGGGAATTATTCCATAAAAGTGGTGACCGATTTAACATTAATGGACCCTGAAAATCCGCCTGACTCAGATGATTTAGGAGAAATCATACATAAATTTACCGTAGCAGGTCCTCGCTTTACTTTGCCTGATGAAGACATATATGCCATGTTTCCTGCGCCTCACAGTAAGGGTCATTTCGGTCTGAGATTACCGCACCTGGTATTTAGTAAACGTCATCTTCCCTGGGAACGAAATATCGGCACGAAACCTTATATTGGAGAACTCACATTACAAAACCGGCAACTGCCGTGGGTTAGCCTGCTGGTATTCAAGGAGAGCGAATTATTGGCCGCTACAGGTGACACTCTGGGCGATACCAGAGCTGTTACCAAAACAGTCAGGGATTTACTCAGTATTGAAGATAAGGCTTTAGGCCCTTCCCTATTCGTGAATGTCGCTGAGCAAAGCCAGGTATGTCAATACATTCAAATTTCGACAGAAGTTTTTAGACAATTGTTGCCAAGGACTGAGGAGTTGAATTATCTGGCGCATTGCCGGCAAGTTAATACCAGTGATAAACAGCCTTTAGGATTACTGAAAGATGGCTGGTTTTCAGTGGTTATGGCCAATCGTTTCTCACAATCTCCGCCTTCGGGGACCGGGCCGGAATCAGTTAAAAATATTGTGCATTTGGTTTCTTTGGAAGGCTGGCAATCCTGTTTGGATAGTTTAACCTCACTCACTGATTATAAAACCGTTAAACTGGTTTCTCTGGCAAGTTGGTCTTTCACTTGTTTATCGGAGCAGGCTGACTTACAAACTTCTGAGGACTTTAGCGGTTTATTCTCGCAAATAATCGATAACTCTCAATCCGGTGAGCAGCAATTATTGTTGCGAGTAATAGCAGATTCGAAACGCAGTGATATTCCTTTGACAGCAATCAATCACCTTGCTCATGGTTATGTACCTCTCCCTTACACCCCAGGCACGGGGGAGCAAACCATGGCCTGGTATCGGGGGCCGCTGATGCCCTTTCAACAAACTGATTCCTTAGCCGAGTTTACGAATGCGTCAGTGTCTTCAGAAGCTTATATGTTATATGATGCAGAAAAAGGTGTGTTTAACCAGACTTATGCGGTGGCTTGGGAAATAGGCCGTTTGTTGTCGCTATCAGACAGTCATTTTATTCAAAATTTGTTGCATTTTCGTCATAATGTGCATTTAAAAGCGGAGCATAGCGCTTATCTTAACCGCCAGCCCTTAACCAATGGTCGTGAAAAATTTGCTGAATACATTGAAAAAGGATTGTTGGATCAGATTTCACAATTGCTGCTCCGGGAAGAAAAATTGGATTCTTTAAAACCACAAACTCCGCAATTACCACGGAAACCGGAAAAATGGTTACCAGAAACACGTATAGAAGACCGAAAAGCTTATTTTAATTCAGCGTTAGATGATATTACGATATCTTTAGGCATCAAGCAGTGGCTGGTGGCGCTGCGTCAACTATCCGGAATGCCATTTGGTTATTTAGTGGCTGAGGAAAAATTATTACCTGCGGAATCCATACGGTTTTTTCATATCGATTTTAACTGGCTTAAAATCCTCACTCAGGGTGCTTTAAGTGTTGGTATTCATTCTGAGATGGATATTATTCTTAATGAAAAGCTATTGGATAAACTAACTGCCGAATGTTTGAATGAACAGGATCCGGTTTGTGGATTCTTGTTGCGGTCACTGGCTGTTTCCATGTGGCCGGGATTAGCGATTCGGGCCTATCGATCAAATTCAACACCGTTACAACCTGTACGTCAGGATATTTTATCGTCGACTGTGTTAATTTGTCTTTTTAATGAAATACCGGCTCAGATTAATCTTTGCGAGCCGGAAGAGCAAATGGGTTTTGGCATTCCAATTGATAATGGGACTCTTTCATGCCGAAATGTAAGGGAGCCAGGCTCTATCGATTCCTTTTTAGAATCTCAGGTTCCCTTGCCCTTTCGACCAGAAAAAACACGGACTTTGGATATTATTTCCCTGGTAAAAAGTTTAAATGCTACGTATAACGATCCATCATTACCACTTCTTCCCGTAGTCACCCCGTCGATGCTGGCATTAAATTTAATTAACTCGCCGCAACAGGTTCAATTTAAATTAAGCGAAAATGTAAATCGTTCAGCAAAATGGTTGCCATCAGGAGCTGGAGTTACTAGTGATGCACCAGGTTCAGGCTCTCAATACGGTTTATTAGCTAAACCCAGGGCAGAGAATTCTGATAAAACCAAAAATTTTCCGGGTGATTTAGTAAAGATGAGGAGTAAACTGTGAAAAATAAAATATTTCCAGGAGTCATGCAGCTTTCAGCGTTAAATGACTTTAAATTCGATGGCGAAAATAGTTGGGATAATAGTGGTCATTCTGTCGGTCCTGCTGGGGATATGAACGGAGATGGGCATAACGATTTGATTATTGGCGCATATGGTTGTGATTCATCAAAGGGCTGTACCTATTTACTGTTGAGTAATAACACGGGGGCATTCAGGGAAGTTAAACTGGACGGCGAAGAAGAAGATGATCAAAGTGGGTGGTCAGTCGGCGCGATTGGAGATTTTAATCATGATCATTACGCCGATCTGATCGTAGGCGCCCCCGGCTATCACAATGCCGCAGGCCGGAGTTACGTAATATTTGGCGCGCAGCAAATAGGCGAGGAAGGGCTATTGAATCTCTCCAGCCTCAATGGCCTTAACGGTTTTAAATTGGATGGCGAAAATGATAACGATTGGAGTGGTCAGGCGGTGAGCGGGGCCGGCGACATCAATGGCGATGGAGTCGCCGATTTGATCATTGGCGCCTATAATCATGATGGCATGAAAGGCCGCACTTATGTGGTGTTTGGCGGACCAGGAGTAGGCAGCGGTGGTCTATTGAATCTCTCCAGCCTCAATGGCGCTAATGGTTTTAAACTCGATGGTGAATATGATAATGATTTGAGCGGTAAAGCGGTCGGCGCCGTCGGAGATATTAACGGAGACGGGTATTCAGATTTGATCATCGGTGCGCCTGGATACAACGATTCAAGAGGCCGCACTTATGTGGTATTTGGCAGGCCGGGATTGGGCGGCAAGGGTCTATTGAATTTATCTAATCTCAATGGGACTGACGGCTTTAAACTGGATGGCGAATATAATTCAGATCAAAGCGGTGCTTCAGTTAGCGCCATGGGTGATATCAATGGCGATAGCTATGCTGATCTGCTCATTGGAGCCTGGGGGTATCCTGCCAACGATGCGCAGGGTCGCTGCTATGTGGTGTTTGGAGGATTGAATGTAGGTGGTGATGGTGTCTTCGATCTCGGTAATCTGACCGGGGCCAATGGCTTCAAACTGGATGGTGAAAATGATCAGGATTGGAGCGGATTTTCCGTTAGCGGGGCTGGAGATTTTAATAACGATGGATATGCGGATCTATTCATTGGCGCACCTGGTTATTCAGGAAGTAAGGGGTGTAGCTATGTAGTGTTTGGCGGACAGAGAGTGGGCAATAGCGGGATATTTAATCTCTCCAGTCTGACCGGGACTAACGGATTTAAACTCGAGGGTGAAAATAACGATGATCAAAGCGGATATTCGGGCAGTGCCGCGGGAGATATCAATGGCGATGGCTATACCGATCTGATTATTGGGGCGTTTGGATATGACCAGAATCATGGCCGCAGTTATTTGGTGTTTGGCGCCCCTATGTCCACGCCGACACCTACCCCCAGCCCTTCCCTTTTAGCCCCAGAGGTTATCCCATTATCGACGCTGAATGGACAGAATGGGTTTCGCCTGGAAGGTGAAGACATCAGTGATTACAGTGGCTATTCGGTAAGTGCGGCTGGTGACGTTAATGGAGATGGTTATCATGATATCCTCATCGGAGCTTGTGGTTATCGTGTGGGTAATAATCAGGGTCGTAGTTATGTGGTGTTTGGTAGGCGAGATTTAGGCAGCATTGGCAGTATAAACCTGGCGTCGCTCAATGGCGCCAATGGGTTTAAGCTGGATGGGGAATTTATTAATGA
>JAFEDN010000160.1 GCA_018241585.1 Pseudomonadota bacterium
CAAACTAAAGAGTCGCCTAAAGGCGAGGGAATTTGACCCCAAAGGGGACCTTAAATAAACAGATAATATCTGTATATCTTCGTCGGCAAAATAATCGTATATAGTTAATTGAGACAATTGAGCACCGCTACCCTCAGCGCTCTTTAAAATAGCTACCATCTCATTACCAGTCAAGTTTTTATACCATAATTCTAAAGAATCGAGTTCTTGCAAATTAAAATATTGAGTTTGTCTTGCTAATTGCTCTACGGAATCCGAAAAATTTATCGTTCGAAATTGATCAATCATCTGCAAATAACAATCTACAGTCAATAGATCAGCATATTGAGAGTATCCAAACCCTAACTCAAATCCCGGCTTATCCGGACAATGGATCGCTTCTAAAATACTAAGGATAATCATTTGAAAAAAATAAAATTCTATCGTTAACCTGACGCCATTTAATAATAGGGCTGGCAATTGTTGCTTCCATACAGATGTCTTTAAACCTAATAACCACCACAATAAATATTGACGATATAAGCGTTGTGGTAATGAGTAAATTTTTTGAGATGATGATAATGCCGTTAGCACCTCCAACGCTTTGCCTTTGGTGTATAAGATCGTCATCAATTCTTCTTTTGAGTAACCAGCTTTTTTGAGACGGAGTAAATCTTTAAATCCCACACCGTGCGCAATCTTAGCCAAATATTGCAGAGCATTGAGTTGTGTGCTCTTTTTTCCTTCCAATGCCACTCGACACAGCGCATCAAAAATTTGTTTCCGCTCATCACTGGATAAACGGCCATCCCAACGTACCAGATTTTCTAGTTTTTGCAATTTCCCGCTTAATGACAAAAAACCAGTACTGGAAATAACTGGGAGATATTCATAAACCCCATCACGCAACCAACCACCGCCTTTTTGGAGATGAGTGTTAATGGCTTGAGTATAATTTTTTAGAGTAACCGATGGGGTACGTTGTGCTACCCACAGACTAGAGATACTTTTTAACCCGCCAATGATCAGGGGACTGGTTAAAATCAATCTTAGCCACCGGGCTTCTAATCCCGCTAGCAAGCGCACTAAACTATCGATCCCTTTTTGATCCGAGCCAATAAACGAAGCACGAAACTCTTCAATATTGGTAGAACCGGTTTGAATCAGTTTAACCAAACGATAGAGCAACATGGAATAGATAAAAATATGAATGGAGGTAAATAATCCTAATTTCAGACCACGGACAAATCCCTGCACCGCATAAGCTTTAACCAAGCCCCAAGTACTTTTTAGCAGAATAGACCGCTCCGCCGGTCTGACTCGCCGCCAGGCGCTGTCTTGAGTTTCCGGTCCCAAATCACGAGCCGATAAAAAAGGCCATTGCAAACATTTTTCCAAAGCATGATCTAAGCTGCTCCATTTCATCCAGGAACAAACACTCCGCTCTTGTTGAAACAGGGTAAGCAAATATTGGCTATCGACCAGAATATCTTTGCGCTCGATGTCTAAATCAAACAGAAAATCATCTAGCTGGCTATCATCAGCAAATAGGAAATAACTGCTGTCCTTATTTTGAATACTGAGTGATGGTATTAAGGGGTTGCCAATATCTGACATTTTGGTTTCCGTATCGAATTGCATGTGAGCTTCTCTCCTTATTAGTTAGTAGCACTAGTTCGTACAAATGCTTTTATTGTGGCAAATTCCGTTGCTGTGGGCTCAGCCGGACGGATAATATAAGAATCTACTTGCGCAGGAATAATAAAAGTTTCCGCATAATTTACCTGAAATGGTTTAAATTTTTGTTGCGGACTTTCAACTATGATCGCTGTACCTTCCACTAAATTTAACACATTGACCGTCCCACCGGTTTGATGCAACACCGGGGCGGTAAACCAGTGGCGGCGTGTTTCTATGAATTGCAATGAGTGCAGACCGGTACGTTCTTCTCTCCACCCTTGGCCACTCGCCAACGGAACAATAGCGTTAATCAAATTCTTCTTAACCCAATCCGTTCGTCTATCCTCCTGGATAACTTTACGCCCATGCGCGATGTTAATCGGTCTTGGAAGCCCATCTAAACCTAAACGGCCCCAATCCCAGAGTTTAAAAGTAAAAATATACGGAGTAGCACTGATCTCCAATACCACTGCACCCGCTCCAGAACAATGGATAGTTCCGGCAGGAATTAAAAAATGATCATGTTTTTTGGCGGGCCAGCGGTTGACATATTGTTCTGCTGCAAAAGGCTCAGCGCCTTCTTGAGCTTGCTGCAAGGCCGTAAACATTTTATCGATGTCAATCTCTTGCTTGAGTCCTAAATAAACCGAAGCAGCAGGTCCAGCCGCCAGCAAATAATAACTTTCTTCTTGAGTATAATGCAGGCCAAATTTTTCTTGAGCATATTCGACAATCGGATGCACTTGTAGGCTTAAATTGCCACCCTCCATGGTATCTAAAAAATCAAAACGAATTGGAAATTCTGGTCCGAATAATCCATATACGGTATCGCCCAGCAACTGCCGCGGACGATAATAGATGAGATTTTGTGATGGAATTTCAATGCGGATTTCCCCAAACTGCAGCAGCAAACTATTTTCTTCCGGTACGCAATCAAAGGCCCAGCCAAAATTAGTTGTCTTCGGGTCTAAATGAAATTGCTTTTTCATCCATTGTCCGCCCCAGGGCGCAGGATCAAAGAAAGGCTTCACTCGAAATGGCTGTTGTACAGTCTGATCTAGCGCAGCACGCAAGGCTGTTCCTGTAACTAGTTTTGGATCGCCTGCTACCGTGGTGTCTAACAAATAATCCCAATGCGACATGCTGGTCTTTTTTAAACGATCACACACTCGCCAATCGATAAAAAAAGAACGCTTATATTGTAGGGAAGCACGTAAAGACGCATTATTAACCCCCAAATTGGAAACCTGATTACGCCGTTGCCGCAATTGACCTTCCCAGCGCGGCATATCTGCATAGATGAGAATGTCAGGGGTACAACACAACAAAGCCCCTACCCCATAGACAATAACCACACCAGTTGCGTTTAAAATCTGCTCGCGAAGATGACCCTGTTTGGTCACATCGAAAAAGCTATTTAAAGTCAGTGGCGAGTAGAATCCAAATAAAGGGTCATCACCTCCCAAATAAGGAGCGATTAAACTCTCTATCTCCGATGGCGATTTAAGCGCTTGCTGGGTACGCAGTAATGTCTGCGGTTGCAAACCTGATGGCAACTCTGCAAGCAGTTCGTCGTCGTATAGGCCGGTGTAAGTTTCTACTGCCACTACCAAAGATGACGATTGCTTTTCCACAATCAAACGTCGAATTTCAGCACAAACAGCCGGCCAGCCACGCCAGCATTGGTCAGCAAACCCATTGACTTCAACCGTAGGGAAAAGATCATATTGGGTATTTTCAAGTTTATGCATCTGCTTTATACTTTTTTAAATTAGTTAGAATTCGCCTGTCCCAGACCACATTGCCGGCTTTTATTGCTTCTAGTACCGCGCCCTGCACAGGCGACATTTCAGGTTGTAGCACAGCAACCTGCGGAGCATCATGCGCAATGCGTTCAATGAGCAAATTTTGAAAGGGTTTGCCTGATAATGCCAATCCTCCTACCAGAATCAATTCAGTGGGTTGTCCATAAAAAAGATTTTTAGCCATGGTCGCTACCAGTAAAGATAATTCATTTACCGCCCGGGTAACTATTTTTTTAGCCTCAAAGTCCCCTGCTTGATATGCTTGTAACACCTTAGGTGCAAGCATCCCCATTTCTTCCCGGCTCAAACCCTGATTATGAACCCGGTAAATGAATTTGCGCGGCTGGGGTAAATTTAAAAAATTAAATACTAAATTTCTTAACAATGTTTCACCAATTCGGCCATCTTCAGAACGCACTGCGGATTGTAATGCCTGTAGCCCAATCCAAGGAGCACTGCCTACGTCATCGGCCACAGCCCCCCAGCCGCCACACCATAGTGAGCGGCCATCTTGACTCCTACCGAAACAGGCGGAACCAGTGCCGGCGATCAAAACCATACCGGATCGGCCCGGCAACCCTCCTGCTAAACCAATCCACGCATCGTTTTCCACTCGGATCGGTACATTTGATGGAATTTCAGCAATTTCACCAATGATTTGCAGTATATCCGCTCGGTCATCGTCGGTTGAAACGCCAGACATACCCATAAAAATTCCAGCAAGATTATCTCTAGCGATACCACTTTGCATACTCTGCAAGAACGCCTGACGTAAATTTTCACGAACTTGGAATCGCGGATAATGATTAAGATTGGCAGAACCAACACAGGCTTGACCTAAGACCTCTCCCTGCTCATTGGTCAACAACGCACGGGTGTTAGTGCCACCACCATCTATGCCTAGGAAATAACCAATTTGCTTCATAAACTACAACTTTTATAACATTGGGTTTCTAATCATAACACGATTCAAGGTTTTGGCGTTCACTAAAGCTAAGGTTGCCAGCAGCTCCCGCTGAAGCGAGAGCTGCTTCCTGGTTTGGATACTGAGCTCCG
>JAFEDN010000161.1 GCA_018241585.1 Pseudomonadota bacterium
GTTCATTTTTAGAAATAATATCGGTAGGCTGAATAAGCGACACCGTCCCGGAAGAGGTAGTCAGACCAAGCCCTGCGCCCACCTGACCCTTAGGAGATGGAGGCAGCAAATTACCATACATATAAGTAGCCCGCCGACTCATGGCGTTTCCTGCCATCACGTTTTCCGCCACGGCGGCTTGCATAAAACCCTCCGGAGCAACTACTTTAACTTTGCCGTCATCGGTATCTTTCTCATCAATAACGCCGCGCACCCCACCATAATGATCAACATGGCTATGCGTGTAAATCACAGCAACAACCGGCTTTTTGGGTCGGTGTTGGTAATAAAAATTGAGTGCGGCCTGAGCTGTCTCAGTTGAAACTAAAGGATCAACAATAATAATACCATTTTTACCCTCGATAAATGTGATGTTGGATAAATCCATCCCTCTGACCTGGTAAATAGCGTCAGTGACTCTAAATAGCCCTGCTTTTACGATTAATTGAGATTGTCGCCATAAACTCGGATTAACTGTATTTGGCGCTTCAGTGTGTTTTTCAATGAAAGCAAATTCACTGCTATCCCAAACATTTTGGCCATCGGCATCTTTGATAATGCCTTTATCAGGTAATGGCGCAATAAACCCACGATCAGCATTTTTAAAAGATTGTCGATCACTGAAAGGTAAAATATTCAGCAGTTCTTGATTTTTAGCAATCGTCATTGAAGTTGCATCTTTAGCTAAATCAGTGGTATTTGCTTGAGCATTCAAAATGCTAAACTGTAAAAATAGCATCACGCCTAAATAGTAAAACCCATTCCGTTGCATGCGACAATACTCCTTTACTTAATTTAAAACCTGTCAACTAATCAATCATAGAATCAAATTACCGGGCGCAATTATTCACTAGATTTTTCCAGTCGCCTTCGGCAACTTCGTAATATGAATATTCACCCGGCTGGAATTGTAAATCAACCACCGAGCCGCTGCGCACGTAAGCCCGTTCCCTTGTTAGTATATACTCAATAACCTCCAACTAGAAGTTCGATCCTTATGGAGCAAAATCTTTTCTTAAGCAGAAATTTATGTACGTCATATTTTCTTGTTAAGCGATTACCTGTGTATAAAAATTGTCTTCTCTCGTGGCTTCCTCCATTATCCTCTGTAGTTATTATAAGCCAAACTCAATGAGGGACCAGAAAATACTTTAATTGCCTGGTTTAACCCAGGTGAAGTGACAACCAGGATGCAAGACAATATGGTGTGCTGCTCAATAAACAATTTGAATTTATTGCTGATTTGAAAATCGGTAAATTTTAGTAAAAAATCCAGATTATTTAAATAAAAATTAATAACTTCTGAATATTCAGGTAATGAGGAACCGAAAATTCACAATAATCAGCATTGGGAATAATCAAATAAAGGGACAAATGATTACTATCTAGTTGCATAGAACATTTTCCACAACGATCGAGAGCCACTAAGATTGGCCGATTATGGGGAATAAAAATGTTTATTGTAAAATCAATCAACGCTTGTCATACTACCAAAATCTGATCCAATATTAAAATGCAAGGGTGTGGAAAAATGCTTGAGCTAGAAATTCAGCCATTTGACTTATCAAAAGAAAATGATCTGCTTCAGTTTATCGAATCGCATCCCTGGAAACCTCAATGGTCTGAAGGTTACGTTAAAGAATTTATACGATTACTTATTTCTGCTCCTGATTTAATATTTGAATTATATTCTAAGCATCAGCGAATTGCGGCAGCAGTATTGATTGATCAAGTTCAAAATAGGGGAAATAATGCTCTGCTTGAATTCTTGGGACTTGATAAACACTATAGTGTTGGTCAGATATACACACTTGGCATTCAGTTAGCTAAGAACAGACTTCCCAAATATCGATCAGGGATTGAAGTGACGGTGCATGAATCTTTGCACGAAGTAGACACTTTATTATTGGAGCAAGAATTCACGCCCTATTATGAGTTTCTTGAAATGTCATGCAATATCGATATTGCTCATAGCAATAATAAATCCAATAATATTTATCAGCTTACCGAAGAAGATTATACAGAATTTTATGAGGACATGGTAGAAAGTTTTACGCAAAATATTGAAATTTGGACCCCAAATTATGAAGATGGAAAATTACTCCTGCAAGATTGTCAAACTTGGGTTTATAAAGAAGATGGCAAGATTGTGGGGTTTTTAATAATCGCAGATATAAAAAATAAAACGGGTGAGATCAGAGCCATTGGCGTGTTGCCTCATCTACGAAGTAAAAGAATAGGAATAAAATTGCTTTCATTTTCTCTTGGCTATTTCGCCAAAATGGGTATCGCCACCTGTTTTTCATATGTTGTTAATAAAAAAAATATTAAAATGCTTCAAAAGCTAGGGTTTACAGTGGTTGATTCTTATACGGTTTATTGCTGGAAAAATTAAGCTTTTAAAATAAGAGAAATTGCGACCAGCGGCAATTTGAGAAAAATGAGCCATGGGTTTATTGTTACCTTTTAGGTAATAGTTATTAACTAATCATAATATTGTTTACTATTAAATCAATAGTTATAATATTCCCATGACCACTAATACTCAAAAAATCTCTTTCCTCGCATTATTGCTGATGATTTCATTCGCTTCAGTAAACGCTGTATTATTTACTCCAGCTTTACCTGATATCGAGCGATTTTTTAGGATCAGCGACAGCGCTGCTGAAAAAACCATTACCTGGTTTTTGATTGGCTATGCGTTAGGACAACTGCTGTATGGCCCATTGGCTAATCGTTTCGGTCGTAAAAAAGCGCTGTTTGCCGGAATCGGTTTACAAATCATCAGCAGTTTCATGTGTGTGGCATCAGGTTTAGTTCATACCTATTGGCTGCTGGTAGTCGCTCGATTATTTTTGGCGCTAGGTTCAGGAGTCGGATTAAAGATGACGTTCACTCTCGTCAACGAATGCTATCCCACCAAAATCGCTACCCAAAAAATTTCTTATTTAATGCTCGCTTTTGCAATTACGCCTGGATTGGCCATTGCCCTCGGTGGATTACTCAATAGCTATTTAGGGTGGATGAGTTGCTTCTATGCTGGTGCGGTCTACGGTATTTTATTATTTTTTTTGGTAATACGCTTACCGGAAACAGCAACTCAATTAGATTATCATGCACTGGAAATCCACCATTTAATTGCTGGCTATCAAATTCAATTTAAAAACATATCGTTGGTGGCCGGTGGCTTATTGATGGGCATGGCTAGCAGTTTTATTTATGTATTCGCTGCCTTATCGCCTTTTATTGCGATCAATTTATTACAAATGACCAGCGCTCAATATGGAATCTACAGTATTTTACCTAGTGCTGGACTACTGATCGGTTCTTTATGCTCCGCGCAATTTGCTAAAAAATATCCGCCAAAAACAGGCATTTTATACGGAACCTTACTTACCATTGCAGCAACAATATGGATGTTGATCGCCGTCTGGATAAAACAGCCGCCACTGATTTCGTTATTTTTACCGATGATTCTCAGTTACTTCGGCCTGGCCTTAGTTTTCCCTAACGCTTCTACTCTGGCGATGAGTCAAATCACTGATAAAGCTCACGGCTCTGCGGTCATGAACTTCATTAATATGGGATTAGTCACAGTGATTGTTCTGAGCCTGGAATGGTTTAAAACTACCACGCTTTTATTACCAGTTATCTACTTATTGATTGGCTTAGCCATGCTAGTGATTTATTGCTTAAAAATTCAATCACTACCAAAATGACCCCATGTACGCCTTAGAGCTAAGTGACTCTTTTTGGACGGCCAGCAGTTCTCGGTGAATTCTAAGTCATTGAATTATTGAATCAGCCAATCGCTTTTAAAAATAATCTTCGTACAATAGAACTTTTCGGGAAAGTGATTGTACATTTTTAGATCTTATGCTAAAAGATTTTGTCGATGGAACCTAAAAAACATCTTTGCTTTACGTCATTGCGCAAATCTGAATTTTAATTTTTACGTGCTGACATTGCTGGCTTTTTTCTTTCATCAAATTTTTGAATTGACCGACAGGCAATACCAAGCTTGTCGCAAGAAATTTGGGAGCAAAAGATATCTCTGGGAAAAGCTTCGTGCCTACATTGAAATTTTGATTTTTGATACCTGGGAAAGGCTACTAAATTTTGCCGTATCGCCGAAAGAAGGTAAGGCAATCTAATATACGAATGTCCCTTTTTGATAATGAAAGGGTGACAAGAAATGAAATGGAGTCAGGTGACGATGAGCCTAAAAAATTTGAATCCATGAAAACTTACATAGGCATTGATATAGGGAAGTATGAATTAGAAATTTATTATCAAAAACATCGCTTTAGTCTGAAAAATACTAAATCAGGAATTAAAAAATTCATTCAATATCTGGAAAAACTAAAACCACATCCTGTCGTGGTCTTCGAGGCAACAGGTGGATATGAGCGACCTTTAAAGACCA
>JAFEDN010000162.1 GCA_018241585.1 Pseudomonadota bacterium
AACACACAAATCAACTAACTACACCTCGAATTTATTAGTGAAGTTGGCAGGATTGTGTTTGGTGACTGTACAAAAAGTTGGAAAAAATCGTTATTACACGCCGGAATTAGATGCGATTATTGCTTATGGCCCTCTGTAGGATTGTCGAAAGCTTGTTAAGCTAAAATAGCAATTACGCCACAACTTGTGGCGTAATTGCTAGAGTTTGTGATTATTGCGAAACCATGGTTTCGCGAAAATTCAAACCGTTTCCGTCATAGACTTTAAAAGTAAATCGGTAATCAATTGCATGGGTTTTCTAAGCCGTTCCACATCAGAAATAATGTAGCCCGCCGTCACATCATTAGTCATTTTATGGTTGATTAAGCGCTTGACGGCGTAAGCGGAAATATCCAAGCTTTCGGCCAGGGTGATAAATGTGCGGCGCAGGTCGTGGATGGTAAACATGACGCCGGAATCCTCGATGACCTTGGCAGTCTGCTTGCGGGGTTCCACCACATAACCGCCTGCCGGTGCTGGGAAAAACATATTCACTGCTGGCGTTTTGATGGCGGCGAGTGAATAATTCGAATAAGTAATCCGATAGGGGCAAAGTGTGGGAGAGATGGTTTTTAGTATCCACGATGGTCAGCGTTCTGGCTTTTAAATCAATATGGCTCCATTTGAGCTGAGCCGCTTTGAGTGTGGCGACTTCCAGTATTTCTGCGCGATCTTTATGTCCCAGATTGAGAAATTGCTCGGCCATGTTTTTTTATCCTAAAATCAATTTTTCCGATACTTTCAGCCATCCAAGAGGGTAGTGATGAGCGTACGGCGACAAGGTTTTGCCACTCCTCAGTGGAGAAATGAGCATAAATTTTCTTTAGACTCGCTTCAATATGTGCACGTCCTAACCAGGCTAAGGCACGGATGGCCATTCCTGCCAGCTTGTCACTCATGATTAATTGTCAATGAGGAACGTGTTTAAACTCGACGACCCGAGAAGCAAAAGTTAATTTGCGGCTGGGGCCTGAAGTAATAAATATTTCCCGAATAGGAACTTGTGTGGTGAGTCCTAAGGCATTGGCAGCTGCTGAACCGTGAGAAACAACAATCTCTCCTGTTTTTTCAGCTAATGATTTCACGGTTTTTTCTACGGCAGGTGGGTGTGAGCCAAAGCGGCTGGTGATGGGTGCTACGTAAGCGCCACGGCAATCCGAATAAGCTGACCTTGTTTGGCTAACCGTGACAATGTTTGATCAATAGCCATTCGACTACCTAAGTGTAAAAAATCTTTGGGTGAAAGGACTTCGCCTTCAGAAAGTTTTGAGGCTGCGGCCAGCACATTTTCAATAAGAATACTCATAATCCACCTTGTCAGAATAAAGGAATGAGCAAGAGCTCTTATTTTTGATCAGCTGGTCTTCCAAAAATCCAGTAAAAAGCTAGAATTGCTTGAAAATTACGTGCGGAATTTTGCCGGATTTTCTGGTTAGTTTTTGTCAACTTAATCGGAGTAACAGCTTACTCTGAAGCTATAGCATTCAGAGCTGCTTCAGAGTAAAATGCAGAGTTATGGATATCCTTGAGCTATTAAAGAAACCGGAAGGTAAAACCCTTGAATTTAAGCGTGACCTTTCTTCGCCGGAAGGTATCTTGCGGGTTTTAGTCGCATTTGCCAATACGGGTGGTGGTACGCTGATTGTTGGTGTTGAAGATGGTGATCATAAAGTGAGGGGAGTAGAAGAGCCATTAGCTATGGAGGAACGTCTTGCCAGTATAATTACTGACAGTATCCAGCCTAAAATTGTTCCTAATATTGAAATTATTCCTTGGCATAAGACTTATCTTATCGCCATTGAAGTTTATCCAAGCCCTTATCGTCCACATTATTTGAGATCATTGGGATTAGAGAAGGGAGCTTATGTTCGTGTGGGCTCTACCAATCGTCTAGCTGATTCAAATTTAATCCTTAAATTGCAACGTCTTAGTCGGGGTGAATCGTTTGATATGCAGCCGATTTTGGAATCAAGCTCTGAGGCAATAGACTTCAAAGTCGCTTCAGAGTTATTTGCCAAGTACCGTGAACTCAAAAAAGCTGATTTGGAAACTTTACATTTGATTATTCATTACCAGGCATGCCTTGTACCCACAGTGGGCGGCATGCTTTTATTTGGAAAAGAAAGAGCGAAATATTTTCCAGATGCATGGGTTCAAGTTGGACGTTTTTCTGGTAAAAATAAAACAAAAATTATTGACACTCGGGAACTTCATGATTCTCCTATCATTGCCATTTATGAGGCGATAGAATTTGTAAAAAAACATTCACTCCAGGCAATTGAAATTAATGAAGTTGCTAGAAATGAAAAATGGAATATTCCACAAGCAGCTGTGCGTGAGGCCATAATTAATGCAGTTGTTCACGCAGATTATTCACAACGTGGTTCACCTATTCGTATTGCAATCTATGACGACAGACTAGAAATTGAAAATCCAGGTTTGATTCCATTTAATTTAACTTTAGAGGATTTGTATCAAGGTGTTTCTAAATTACGTAATCCTGTCATCGGTCGAGTTTTTCATGAGCTAAAGCTTATCGAACGCTGGGGAAGTGGCATTCGCCGCATGATTGAATCTTGCAAAAATGCTGGCTTGCAAGAACCCTTATTAGAAGAGATCGGTACACATTTTCGAGTCACTATATTCTTGGAGAAAAAATACGGAATCAAACTGGACGATATCAATCATAAAATAATTCATTTGTTGGAAAAAAAGGATGGGCTTTCTACTCGTGAGATTTCTGAACAAATTAGGCTTTCTCCAAGATCAACACGCTCACGATTACTCTCTTTAATTGAGCGAGGTTTAATTATGGAAATAGGCTCTAGCCCACAAGACCCTAGGAAAAAATATTTTTTAGCTAAAAGCTAGCCATGGTCAGGACTGGCCAAAGAAGGCTACTCTATTCAAATCTAATCGTGGAGAGATGAAATGCAAATTGCAGTTTCCGGCACTCATTTTATTGGTAAGAGTACTTTGATAGAAGATTTTGTAGAAAAACATTCTAACTATTCTTATGAAATGGAACCCTATTATCAGCTACAAAATCAGGGTATCGAGGAGTTTTCAGAAGAATTAACTTTAGAGTGTGCTTTAAGACAATTGGATTATAGTATTGAACTTTTAAATTCAAAAAAAAAATTAGATAATATTATTTTTGATCGATGTCCAATAGATTTTATTGCATACGCCATGTATATTGCCGATCGACGCCAAATTAATCTGACTGATACAGTATTTTCAGAGAGATTCCCTGAAATTAAAGCTTCTTTAATTGAATTTAATTGTTTTTGTACCGATTACAAAAGAGCATCCTATTGATTATCAAGAAGAGGATGCTATTTATAGAAAAATAATCGATAAAAATTTTAAAAAAATTTACCGCGATGAAATTTACGATGTATTTCCTGGATATAATCACCCAAGAATTATTGAAATATGGGATAATCCGTTAACACGGATTAAGAAATTAAAAGCTTATTTAATGGGAGAAGTGGCACGATTTCAGCAAAAGGAGGAGTTAGTACTCGAAAAGGATTTTTTTATAGAGAATATCTTGCCAACATGCGTGTTACGAAAATTATCGGATGCTGAAATGGCCGTCTATCGTCGTCCTTATAAAAATTCGGGTGAATTGGTCCCTATCGTTGAAAAAGTGGATAGCGATTTCTTTGACGCCATTTCTAGGCTCGATCAAATAATTCTACTGTCATTATAAAATAATTTAGTGATTAATACGGATTTCAAGTCCCACGCATGATAAAGCTGGGTTCAATTTTCATCTGCAATTGATAATAATTATTTAAATCTTTTTTAAGTAAGTGAGCAGGTCGACCTGTTTTTAATGTGGCGATTTTCAATATTTCCGCATTGAAAAGGTTAACTCAGCAGGAAACACTAAATAGAAAAAATTAATGGCGGTTCCGCCTTTTAATGCAAAGCACTGTAGGTCATTTAAGTAAGGCAATACCTTAATCAATAACGAAACTTGTTCATAATAATTTTTTGAAAAATTTTTCATCTTAAGTCATCCCTTGATTCAGTTCTCGATCAGGTACATAGATTAAATATTTTTTATCAAAACGATGAGCCCCAGCCAATTGTCGAATCCCACTTCCTAAATTGATTTTCGTCAGATCAAGTTGGTTCATCCAACGGTGATGGCACTCTGCTGCCAAATATAAAAATAATCGTTTTGCTTTGACTGAACGGCATTGTGCTAATAAAGCCTGCACCATTTTCGGGCGAAAAGCATTGATCCCTTCCATTAAATGAGCTGCTTCCGCATAACCATAAAGCTGAGGTACATGAGATAACATTTCCAGCAATGCTCTCTCCGGCAAAACCGATGCCGGGGGTGCAGAGAAAGGCATAAATTTTCTAGGCTACCGGTTC
>JAFEDN010000163.1 GCA_018241585.1 Pseudomonadota bacterium
TATGATCTTCCGGTGATTTTTGGTGTGCTGACAGTTGAAAATGAACAACAAGCCTGGGACAGATTGGGAGGAGCGCACGGCCATAAAGGGAAAGATGCGGCTGATGCTGCTGTTGATATGATCAATTTGATTCGTACAATATGAGTAAACATCCTTTTTTTCAGACCATTCAAGCCTGGTTCGAGCGCAATTTTTCTGATCCGGACGCCATCAGTTTATTCATTACTTTGGTAATCGCCGTATTGGTAATTGAATTATTCGGCAGAATTCTCATGCCAGTTCTAATCAGTGTGATTGTCGCCTATATGTTGAACCCAGCCGTTAAATTATTAGTTCGTTGCGGTTGCCCCCGGTTATTATCGGTATGGATTGTTTACATTATATTCTTAGGAGTTTTTATTTACGCCATGTTGTATTTAACGCCATTAATTTGGCGGCAGTTTCTGAATTTAATTAACCAATTGCCTAATTATTTTCTGATGGCGCAATTGTGGGCCGCTCAATTTATGGAAAAACACAAATGGATTTTATCCGATGCAGATGTGGGCCATGTGTTGGCTTATTTTAAAGAACAGTCCCCCAAATTAGGACAAACACTTTTGCGTTTATCATGGACCGCCATCCCTAGCATGGCTGAAATCATTTTATACGTCGTGCTAGTGCCGTTATTAGTCTTTTTCTTTTTAAAAGACAGCACCATTTTACTCAACTGGTTCAAACGGTTTCTGCCGCGCCGAAGAAGGTTACTGAGAAAAGTATTTTTAGAAGTTTACAAGAAAATAGGCGCCTATGTTAAAGGGCGGGTGATTGAAATTTTTATTGTTGGTTTTGCGGGAACGGTTGCCTTTGAATTGCTGGATTTGCAGTATGCTATTTTAATGGGGACCTTGTTGGGAATTTCAGTGATTGTTCCATATATTGGCGCAATCATCGTCACTATTCCGGTGATCATTTTAGGATTGATCCAGTGGGGGCTTACAGCACATTTTTGGTACTTACTCTTAGTTTTTGCCGTAATTATTGCAGTAGATGGCAATATTTTATTCCCGCTGTTGTTTGCTCAAACCATGGATTTGCATCCAGTAGTGATTATCCTTTCTGTGTTAATTTTTGGTGCAATTTGGGGTTTTTGGGGGATATTCTTTGCTATTCCATTAGCCACTTTGGTTAATGCAGTTCTTCACGCATGGCCTCAGAGTCCTGAAACGCTTATTCAAGGTCCAAAAAATAAGGGATCGAGCTTTTGAATTAGGACTATTCAGCCGATGGATTGCAGCTTTACCCCTCTGAACAGTTATGGTGATTAACTATAATCCCCTGGATTCGTTCATAATTGACTTGTCAACTCCATTTTTCTGATAAAATGGAGTTTAAAGGTTAGTTTTTTCAGAAATTGGTATGATAGATAATTTTGTTAAACGTTTTTTGCTACCAACCAGCCAAACTTATTTTTTGTTTGGGCCTCGCGGCGTTGGCAAATCAACTTGGTTGAAATTCTATCATCCCGATGCGTTACGAATTGACTTGCTTAAACCGGAGGTGATTCGTCATTACCAAGCCCGCCCAGAACGTTTAGAACAAGTTGTTCGTGCTTCTCAAAATAAGACTATTATAATTGATGAAGTTCAAAAATTACCCGAGCTGCTCAACGTTGTGCACTCGCTAATTGAAGAAAAACAAGGATGGCAATTCATATTAACCGGTTCTAGCGCTCGCAAATTAAAACGAGCCGGTGTTAATTTATTAGCTGGGCGAGCAGTTGTACGCCATTTACATCCATTTATGGCTGCTGAATTAAAAGAACGGTTTTCCTTATCCAATGCTTTAAGTTTCGGTTTAGTGCCTTTAGTTGCGGATAGCGAGAATCCGCTGGAAACCCTGAAAGCTTATGTGGGTTTATATTTGGAACAAGAAGTAAAAACTGAAAATTTGGTGCGGAATATCGGTCATTTTTCACGTTTTTTAGAAGTGATCAGCTTTTCACAAGGTTGTATTCTTAATCTGAGTAACATAGCTCGTGAATGTGAAATATCTCGAAAATTAGTAGAAGCTTATTTGGATGTGCTACAAGATTTATTATTAAGTTTTCAGATACCGGTTTTTACGGTCAGGGCTAAACGGGAATTAGTTGCTCACCCTAAGTTTTATTACTTTGATTCTGGAGTTTACAGCAGTCTTCGTCCAGGAGGTTATCTGGATGCTGTTCAAGAAATCGATCGAGGGGGTTTAGAAGGATTAATTGCTCAGCATTTGCGAGCCTGGAATGATTATCAAGGCGCTCCAAATAAAATATATTATTGGAGAACCCGCCATGGAGTGGAAGTGGATTTTATTATTGATGGCAAAGCTGGGCTTTTTGCCATCGAAGTGAAAAATTCCAGTAAAATTCACGGAAAAGAACTCAATGGACTTCAATCTTTCTGTAAAGATTATCCTGAAGCGACTCCATTATTGCTGTATCGCGGAAAAGAGCGTCTTCAACGAAATAATATTCTTTGCCTACCTGTTGAAGATTTTTTAAAAGAATTAACGCCACTTTCATCAAATCCATTTAGCGTCTACTGAGTGTTTTTTAAGATTATTCGGCTCCTTCTCCATCCATGCCGCGAAATAATTGAGTCATGTCAGTCAACTTAGCTTGAGCTAGTTTGCTGGCTTTTTGAGTTGCGTTATTAAAAGCTGCTGCGATTAAATCTTGAATGACTTCCTTGGATTCGGTCATGAGTTCATCCGCTACCTGCAGCTCCTTAACGATATGTAAACCATTCATTACTACCTTAACTAAGCCAGCGCCAGATTCGCCGGTGACTTCAGCTTTACTCAATTCCTCTTGGTTCTTTTCCATCATTTCTTGAACTTTTTTCGCACCTTTCATCAAGGCGCCTAGGTTAAATTTGCCTAGCATGGTTTTCTCCAAAAATTAGTTTTCAATGGGTATCCTTGAGCGAATTGAATAGCTTAAGGTACTACCGTCTAAATACTCTAATTCCCCTCCAAAAGGCACTCCTTGCGCAATGCGGGTGCAGGTAATCCGAGTGTTATCGATATGACTAGCAATATAGTGAGCCGTAGCCTTTCCTTCCATCGTCTGGTTAGTTGCTAAAATCAATTCACTAATCGGTTCTTTTTCCAGACGGCTTAATAATGCAGGTATACCAATTTCTTTAGGTCCTAGACCATCCAATGGCGATAAACGTCCTTGCAGAATAAAATAAAGCCCTTTGTAGCTGGCCGTTTGTTCGATAGCGAACACATCGGCCGGACTCTCAACTACACACAGTACGTTTTGTTCGCGCTGAGTACTTCGGCAAATACTGCAAATAGATTCCTCAGTATATAAGCGGCACCGATGACACTCTTGCACCTGGTGCATCGCTTGCTGCAAAGATTCTGCTAACGCCAAACCTTTTTCCCGGCCTTTTGCAGCCAACAACTGAAATGCTAAACGCTGCGCTGTTTTAGGACCTATGCCAGGCAAGGTTTGTAACGTGTCAACCAAACGCTTCGTTAAAGGACTTAACATGAGGTAATGGGTTAGCCGCCTTCACCTGTACCTGTGGCGCCTTCTTCTTCAAGCGCAATATTTTTAATATCTTCAGGAATATCCATGGTTTGTAACAACTCGATAGTCTTACTTTGAGTGGTTTTCTGGATTTTTTCGCTTAAATCTTTCCAGGCTTCGCGCAGACGGTATTCAAATTCTTTTTGACTGAATTTGCCAGCAGCGTCACCAAAAGCCCGTGGGTTAATTTTAATATCTTCAAACTGATAAGTGGCAGTCATAATAATTTCCACATATCCATCGCGGGACTTACCACTTACTTTGGTTTCACCTAAGCGATTGTAAGTGGCTTGCATTTTTTGCTGCATCGAAAGGATGCTGTTTTTAATTTCCGTCAAAAGTGAATTTTCATCCATTTCATCGGATCGTCCCTCACGATTCATTGGCATGTTCATTGGATTTTTCATATTTTTTCCCCTGTGTAGTTAGTAATAAGCGTGGCATCGAAGTGATGTATCATTTTTTGAACAACCGGATCGCTTAACAGCGTGTTTTCAGCGGCCTGTTGTTTCAAATTTTGTTGATGTAAATGTAGTGCTGCGGGTGTATTTTGAATGTGGCTATCGATAGCAATTTCCACTCGCAGGTCACGTCCCAAATGCTTGCTGACTGCTTCACGGATTCGTTCAATATTTTTTTCATTTAATAGTGGTTTCTGTTTAGGATGTAATTTTAATTTTAATAATTGATTAGACAATTCGGACAATTCGCAATGATCGGCCAGCATTTTGGCGGCTCCGTCTAAAGAAAGTTTTGCAGCCATATCATTCCAAGAGCCGGCAGGCTGAGTGTGAGTTTGAGTAATTTCTTT
>JAFEDN010000164.1 GCA_018241585.1 Pseudomonadota bacterium
CGCTGGGATTCAATATCGAAACCTTTCCCTTCATTATTGAATCACAGCTTCGCTGGGATTCAATATCGAAATAAGAAGCCTCTTCAGCAGAAGCAGAAGAGGCGGCGGAGCGACCTTTCCCTTCATTCAAGAGTCCCGGCTTTGCCGGAACTCTTGATAGGAACAGGGAGAAAATTTCCGCAAAGCGGAAATTTTAGAAATATACGCCGACTTGCGCTAACAAGAGGTTTCTGGATTTGCCAGTACCTTGATTGAAGAAACCGCATTCATCACCGTTATGGAAGAAATTAGTGGCGGCAGTAGAAGTATCACCTGTGCCATAATCGTTATCATGACGGAATTCAAGTGCTTCAATGGTGTTTTTCCAGAAAGAAGTCCTTAAGTAGGTGGTGAAACTATCTTGAGGTAGATTCAAACCCACAGACTCCCAAGTATGGCCATAAGCAAAGCCCCCGGTAAATCCTTGATTAAAGATCATAAAACTACGAGCTATTTCTATATGTGAAGCTTTTGGAGCAGCTCCATGACCATTATAAGACAAGTCTTCCTCAGCAAAATCACGAAGAGCTGCAACAAATTCTGCTGCTAATGTCCAAGGCCCATAACTGATTTCAGTATGTAGATCACCCCCTGGCACAGTATGAACAAAAGGATAATCTCCTTCATTTACACCATCAATAAAAATATTGGAGAATCCTGGAAATTGAGGACTACTGGCCCCGGTACTTTCCATTCCTTGAGATGAACCAAGATTTGAAATAACTCCACCTCCAACGTTAACGCCTAAATCATGAACGGGAGTAAATTTATAACCTAAATTAAAACCACCATCGTGGAAAATAGTATCGGATGCATTGGCGTTGTCGCCTGGATAAGTGTAAATAGAAGCATATAAGCCTTCGTGATAGTAACCTAACAACAAGGCACGGTCTTCCACTCTAGCTAACGAAAGCGTTACTGGAGTAGTAACCATATTGCTCGAATAACGGCCAAAAGGTAAATACATTTGACCGGCAGTTAAGTAAACAGGAACGACATCTAAATTACCAATGGTAACCCAGCCACGGCTTAAATATAAACGAGAATTGGTAGTTCTATAGCCGGTTTCTGGAGGCGCGCCGTCATAGTCGATAGACATAAAACCGTTAGCCCAGGTTCCAACCATCGCATTAAAATCTAATTCGGCGGTATTTAAGTTGATATCGCCATTTGCTTTGGTTTGAGTAAAAGTGCTGAAAGTTTCAATTGCATCGGCTTCTAAAGCTCCGCTGATTTCTAAAATAGGTCGGTTATTTAAGCTGTGATGAACCGCTTCTAAACTGTGCTCCAGTTGTTGGCGGTATTGTAATAAAAACAAGTCTTCATTCATGGACGATTGTTGGGACCAGATGTCAGAAGCATCATAAGCAGTTTCCATAGCGACGTAAGGTGAGGTGGTTACCGTGATGTAAGGCATTAAATTAAAACTAGGGGGGACCGAAGGAGGCGGCACGGTCGCTGGACCGGGCGCTACTACTGCAAAACTGCTGCTGGAGACAAGACCTAATGTTAAAGCAAGTGCTTTTGTTTTTTTTTTCATATACCACCTATTTATATTAATAAAAAATACACCACAACTCTGTTTTACTTATACCATGAGCAAATGGTATAATCAAGCTCTTTTTTTGAACAAAAATAAGAGCGAATATGGAACAAATAAGTTTGATACGCCCTGACGATTGGCACTGCCATTTGCGGGATGGCGAATACCTCTCAAGAACAGTCCCCGATATATCCACTTGTTTTGGAAGAGCAATTATTATGCCCAATCTTACTCCTCCTATCACCACAGTCACCCAAGCCAATGACTACCGGATGCGAATTTTGTCCCATATACCTCATCCCCGAAAATTCGATCCATTGATGACTTTGTACCTGACTGAGCAGCTTTCGGCAACTACCTTACGCGAAGCTAAAACCAGCGGCTTTATTTACGCTTGTAAGTTGTACCCTGCGGGAGCAACCACACATTCTGCAGCAGGTATTGCTCAGTTAACCAGAATTTTTCATTTATTGGAATGCCTTGAAGAAATTGATTTACCATTATTGATCCATGGCGAATCAATTGATCCTGAAGTGGACATATTTGACCGTGAAAAACGTTTTATCGACGATCATTTAGCGCCTCTTACCCAACGCTTCCCAAAGCTACGTATGGTGTTAGAGCACGTCTCCACGGCCGATGGGGTGGATTTTATTAAAGAAAGCAGCGAATTTTTAGCAGCTACGATTACCGTTCATCACCTTTGGTTTAATCGCAATGCCTTACTGGCTGGAGGAATTCGGCCACATCATTATTGCATGCCCGTTCTTAAAACTAGAAAGGACCAAGAGGCTTTGTTGGCAATTGCTTTGAGCGGTCATCCGCGATTTTTTTTAGGTACCGACAGTGCGCCACATCTTCAACATAAAAAAGAATCAGCCTGTGGATCAGCGGGAGTTTATTCTGGCTATTCTGCCATTGAATTATATGCTCAATTATTTGAAGAGCATCAAGCGCTGAACAAGCTGGAGAAATTTGCTAGTATCAACGGGCCACTCTTTTACCGCTTACCCTTAAATAAAGATAAAGTGACGCTAATAAAATCACCTTGGGTTGTTCCACAGCAGTTACCTTTTGGCAGCGGTCAATTAATCCCTATGCTAGCGGGTGAAATTTTAAATTGGCAGTTGCTTAATGAGTAAGGCAATGGATATTAAATATCGTTTTGATGGTTTTTTACCGATCGTCATCGACTTAGAAACCAGTGGTTGCGTCCATGAAACGGATGCTCTTTTAGAGCTGGCGGCTTTCTTAGTAGATTTTGATGAAAATAATCAGCTTAAACCAGGTGAACTCTATCATTGTCATATCGAGCCTTTTCCTGGAGCTCGTTTAGACCCAAAAGCCTTGGCTGTTAATAGAATTGACCCTGGTCATCCTTTTCGATTCGCAATTTCTGAAAGTCAGGCATTGTTAGAATTGTTTGCTTTTGTCCGCCAGGCGCTAAAATTGACGGGATGCCGCAGAGCGATTCTTACCGGCCACAATGCGCATTTTGACCTTAGCTTTTTACAAGCCGCGATCCATCGCTGCGATTTGAAAAAAAAAAGCCCCTTTCACTCTTTTGCGTGCTTTGATACCGCCACATTAGCGGGTTTTGTCTATGGAAAAACGGTGCTGGCAAAAGCTTTGGCTTCTGCCTATATTCCTTTTGATCATAACGAGGCACACTCCGCTATTTATGATGCGCAACGAACTGCGGAATTATTTTGCAAGATGTTAAACGAGACCAAGACTAAATTTAATCAACGCTTTCAAGAAAGAATAGTAGCCACCGGCTAGAATCGATTGCCTTACCTCTATAATTTTAGCCGCTAAGGTAACTGTTCAGGCAATCGTTCCCGGGGTAGATGGGAACGGCCAATTTTTCGTCAAATCGGCCGTTCTGCGTTTGCAAATTATACCTCTGAACAGTGACGCGGCTTTTCTCTTCATAAGAGTTCTGACTTTGCCAAAAACCTTGATAGAAACCAAGAAAACTCACACTCAGAGCAAGAGTGGGATTAAAGTTGGTCAGAATTCTCGGCTAAATATTTAGCAACTCCTTCTGGAGAAGCCTTCATACCTACGTCGCCTTTATTCCAGTTGGCGGGACAAACTTCACCATGTTCTTCATGGAATTGCAAAGCGTCAATGATTCGAATAATTTCTTCGATATTTCGGCCTATCGGTAAATCATTAACAATCTGAGCACGGACCACCCCTTGACGGTCAATAATAAATACACCACGTAAAGCCACACCAGCCTCAACATGTTCCACGCCGTAACTACGGCAAATGGTATGGGCCACGTCGGCAGCTAAGGTATATTTAACAGGGCCAATACCCCCTTTAGCGATCGGGGTATTCCGCCAGGCATTGTGTGTGAACTCTGAGTCAATAGAAACACCAATAACTTCAGCTTTTCTGGCCTTAAATTGCTCAATAGCATGATCTAAAGCAATCAGTTCAGAAGGACATACAAAAGTAAAATCTAAGGGATAGAAAAAAACCACCCCATATTTATCTTTTAAAGCTTCTTTTAAGTTATATTTTTTTACGATAGACCCATCAGCTAAAACAGCCGGGACCGTGAAATCGGGTGCGGGTCTTCCCACTAATATTGCCATACAATACCTCCTAAGGTCATTAAAATTAAGCCGCTATTTTACCAGAATATTCATTTTATTTCAAGTACTTGAATTGGCCAAAATCCACCACCTAATTTTTAAAATACAATTGCTTTCCGCCATTTTTATGCT
>JAFEDN010000165.1 GCA_018241585.1 Pseudomonadota bacterium
TGAAGGGAAAGGTCGCTCCGCTCTCCTCTCCCTTGCGATCCCTCATCGGGTAAGGTTTATTTTTTTTTTTGATGGATTAGGGTTGGGGGGAAATTGGTGTTAAAATGATTGCAAGATGAAAAAACTATTTCGCTTATTATTAGTATCAGTTTTATTTGGAACAAGCTTGACAGTATCGGCGGCCACTTTTCCGGGGGGGTTAAATACTGCTCTCGTACCGGCCGCCGGCCAATCTACTGCTGGTTTACATAACGCTTTTGTAAGCGGCTTCTTGCAAGTCTTGATTAAAATAACGGGTAATTCTCAAATAGGTGCTTTGCCTGATATTCAACAGCAGTTGCCGCAGGTTGAACGGTATGTGCAAAAATATCGATATTTGGGTAATAACATACAAGTTGCTTTTGATGAACATGCTTTACTGACCCTATTGGCTCAGTTACAACAACCTTTGTGGCTTTCCGCGCGGCCACCAACATTGATATGGCTATCGGTTGCTAACAGCCCGCCGGTTAATGCCGGTCAAACTACAGATTCAAACTTGATTACACTCCAAAATGCTGCAAACGTACGAGCGATTCCTGTAACCTTTCCGCAAATGGATGCGGACGATCAAGCTGTTTGGCAAGAAAAAAATCAAGGCGGGACATTCAACCAAGAGACTTTACAGAAAATAGCAGACCGCTATCATGTTCCCGCTATTTTATATGGTGAGATGACTCAACAACCCGATCAAACTTGGAACGCCAATTGGTTTCTTTCTTGGGGCGGCCAAACCTGGCAATGGCAAAACAACAGCGCCCAACCTGAAACCATTTTGTCGGGAGCTGTTACCAAAGTTGCCGATGTGATGGGTCAAGCTTTAGCGGTGAACTTTGACCAGCAAAATGCCGGTCACTTTTGGCTGGTGGTCATGGGGGTGGACAATTTATCGGATTATAAAGCAGTGGTCAATGAGCTTAAGCGTTCTGAGTCGGTTTTAGGGGTTTCTGTTAGCGAAGTAGGTAGTCATGGCCTTTTATTGCAACTCACAACCATGAGCGGGGATCAAGAAGCGTTAAAAAAGATGTTAGACGCTAATGCGCACTTTACTGCAATTCAATTAAACGATGGGTCTGATGTTTTACATTATCAATGGGCAGTCGTTCGCACTGGCGCGTGATCCGGCTGAAAATTTATCATGAGTCTTCAGCAGTTAACTTTGCGCCTAACTTTAAACGATGACGCTACTTTTAGTAATTACTATCCTGGTGTTAATTTATCGGTTATCAAATTACTAGAAAATTTTGCTGTTTTGCAGGGTGAGTCATTTATATTTTTATGGGGTAGTGTCGGCGTAGGCCGGACTCATTTGTTGCAGGCTTGTTGCCACGTCAATTCACAGTCAGCAATGTATTTGGATTTAGCAGAGCCTGCCTTGCAGCCGGAGATTTTAACGGAATTAGAATGTTTTCCAATAATATGTTTGGATAATTTGGACTATTTGCCGCTTAACCCTCAATGGGAATTAGCTCTGTTCCATTTTTTTAATCGAGTTAAAGAGCATGCTTCCTATTTGCTGATTTCTGCGGAACAATCGCCTAGTTCATTATTTGTGCAATTGCCTGATCTATTTTCCCGGTTAAACGGAGGATTAACTCTGCACTTACAAACCCTTCCAGATGAGCAAAAAATCATTGCGCTTCAGTTGCGCGCCAAGAACCGGGGCTTGAATTTAAGTGAAAAGGTCTCCAAATATATATTAAGTCATTACGATCGAAATATGAAAGATTTGTTACAAGCATTAGAGACCTTAGACTGTGAAACATTAAGAGCTAAAAGACGCTTAACCGTGCCTTTTGTGAAAAAGATATTAGAGGATGGTACAGATTTGGCTAAAAAAATTACTAAAGTGATCTAATTTTTTACAATAACTGTACTATAGTTAACAACAGATGGTGATTCATGGAAGATACGGAGGTCAAATGAATAGATTGTCTAAAATAATTGTGGCGTTGATGCTAGGATCAGCCACAGTCAATGTGCCTGCGCACGCTTATTCTAGTTCCTTAAATGATGATGGTATCGGCGCTGGTTTTGTATGGCAAGATCAGTATAACGATCCATTATTAATGCCTAAAACCATTAAACCGGTTGGCGAAAATGTTTTCATTTTTAGCCCAAAAGCACGTCAATGGGCTGCCTACAATGGTTCGGGTCAATTAGTTGGTTTCGGAAGAGCCAATGGCGGCGGTAGCTTCTGCGCCGAATTAAATGAACCCTGCTTAACAGAAGGCGGCAAATTCAGAGTTTTTAGAAAAGGGGATAGTACTTGCGTTTCCAAAACCTTTCCTTTGGATAAGGGGGGTGGCGCTGCAATGCCGTATTGTATGTTTTTTAATAATGGAAGCGCAATTCATGGATCGCCACAGCTTTCTTTGATGAACAGCAGTCACGGTTGCGTACGGGTCACTACACCTTCTGCGGAGTGGTTGTCAAATAATTTTATTAAAATAGGAACAAGAGTACTGATAACCTCGTACTAATAACGAGATTTAAAAGATAGCCCCAGTTCACTGGGGCTTTTTATTTATAGGTAATCGTTCACGTAATAGATAGCAACGGCCACTATAGCTCGATATTTGACGAAAAATCGCCCAAAAAATGCTCGCACACCTGAGTATACTGCGCTTTTTCGGCGCTGAATTTTGGCCGTGCTACGTTTTATCTATTTAGCCTAGAGACTAAGAAAATCTAAGGCTGGGGGCAGAATCCAAAGTGAACTGTGTATCGGCAGTCTTCAAATAATTTAAACTGTCGATAAAACTATCTCTGGCCTTTTTCTCTTGGCCTAGAACATAATTTTTTAATTCAGTTTGTGCTTGCTGGAGTGTGGTCTCATTAGTAAAATTAAGTTTTACAAGCGGCGATTTAGTCATTTATCATTCCTCCAATTTTATTCATCAAGAATACACCCTTAAAATTAAGAAAACCTTAAAATAAGGACTTATCTATAGAAATTTTCCAGATAATTAATGTATCTTACTAAGCGATTGATTGTATGTCAATACCTTGTATACTAATAGCAACTAAGCGTCAAACTTAGATTTGATCGCAGTATCCGGAAGATCATAATGCATTGATAAAAAATATAATATTGGTAGACAGGAGTAGTCACTATGCCAAGTTTTGATGTTGTTTGTGAGTTGGATTTGCATGAATTGGGCAATGCGATAGATCAATCTAACCGGGAAATAGAAACCCGTTTTGATTTTAAAGGAGTAGATGCTTCCTTTAGCCAGGTGAGCAACAGGATCAGCGTTCGAGCTGAAACAGAATTTCAAATTAATCAAATGATGGATATTTTAAAGAAAAAGCTGACTAAACGGAATGTGCATCTATCTCACATGCAGCTAGAACCGCCGGTTTTTACCTCTAGCTCTGCTGAACAGGAAGTTGTAATGCAAAAAGGGATTAACAGCGATATAGCCAAAAAGATCGTTAAATACTTAAAAGATAGCAAGTTGAAGATTCAGGCATCTATTCAAGGTGAGCAAGTTAGGGTCAGTGGTGCTAAAAAAGATGATTTACAAGCCGCTATCGCGCTATTACGTAAACAGGATTTTAATTTACCCCTTCAGTTTATCAATTTTCGCGATTAGTACATTTTGGTAATTATCCTGAGTCTGCTAGTCACTGCTCTATGTTAAAGTAATCACCCTGAGCACGTTGGTTGCCGAGCCGGGGCCTGACGGCTCTAAAATCCTCCGGAGTAGGGGTTTTCCGATCAGCGTAAACTATGTGTTCATTAAATAGCGAACCTCTCTTGCAATGGTCTTCTTAAATATATTGCCGGTGTTGAAAATATCCCGCCCAACTTCCTTTTCAAAGGTCAGTGGCTTGCGAAGCGAATCGTTTTTAACAATAATGGCAGCAAGTCCCATGAAGGCATTGACACAATAAAATCGTCAGGAACTATTTGGATAAGGAGCACTAAACATGAAAAATTCCCAGAATTCCGGTTCCCCCATCAGTCAAGCTACTCCATCCTCCTATGGTATGTTACAGAACAGTTCATGGCTCACGCAGTTGCCTGAGGAGCAACATCCAATTGAAGTGAAGCGGTCCGAACAACCGCCCATTCCCGCGCCTACGCAGGAATCCACACCCGCCAGCGGTTCCGACGGCCAGGTGTTGCTGGATTTTACCATTCGCTTTACCGATCTGACCTTTGGCGCGCTGCTGGGTCAAGGCGGCTACGGTAAGGTGTTTGCCGGAGAATGGAAGTTTAATCAGGTCGCGATTAAGCAATATACCGCTCAAGATTTTAGTGACCAGACCC
>JAFEDN010000166.1 GCA_018241585.1 Pseudomonadota bacterium
GCCCGTTAGTAAAAAGCCTAGTTGAGCCTAGTAAGTCCTAGTTGTGTCCTGCAAATCTCCGATTATTTAAAATATATTTAATGTGGTAATTATTCGACATTATCGAAGATTTGCCATATATAATCTAATTATGACTCATCATCAGATACATCCAACAAAGGGAGTTGAGTTAGTTAGAAAGCTCACTGCACATGGGCAATTTATCTTCACAAACTCAACAAGCAAAAAAAATAACCCTAGGAATGCCCTTAAATTATCTTTATCAAACTCTACATTATTTAGAGCTCAGTGGCTGGATAATTCGCCTTAAAAACGGGCTATATTCTCTATCCAGTTCAATTCCAGGCGTCAGTCAATTACACGAATTCCAAATCGCCATGGCTCTAGTACAACCGGCAGCCATTAGCCACTGGTCAGCTTTGAGCTATCATCATCTGACAGAACAAGTTCCCCGACAAGTATTTGTATTGACTACTACCAAATCATTACCAAGAAAGCGAGGAATAAAGGCACAAACGAGCGCTGGATATTCTGCAGCCAACATTAATTTTCAATTTATAAAAACTAAGCCCGAATTTTTCTTCGGGAATCAAGAAATCTGGATCAACGAATCTAAAATTAAAATAACCGATGCTGAACGCACGGTTCTCAATTGTCTGATGTCACCTAAATATTGCGGAGGATTCGCCGAAATTTTATATATACTTGAACAACATTTGAATAAATTGAATTTAAATAAAATGATTGAGTATGCTATTCGATTGGATACGGCCACTATCAAAAGACTGGGGTGGATCTTAGAGCACCAAGGGGTAACAGCTTCACAGTTAGAGCCTTTACGGCAAATTCCCATTAAAGGTTATCGTCTGCTAGACCCCTCTGGCGCACATGCAGGTCACTGCAATTCTCATTGGATGATTCAGGAAAATTTACCAGGAGAAATCACATCATGAAACCACTACGTACGCGACTATTAGAGAACCGGGAAAAATTACAGATGCCTTGGGAAGTTTTAGAAAGAGATTACTTGCTTTCTTGGATACTAGCAGGTATTTCTCAAATCGAAATTACGCACCACTTTAATCTTTAAAGGCGGAACTGCGCTTAAAAAATGCTATTTTGGTGATTACCGATTTTCCGAAGATTTAGACTTCACGGGATTGCCTCTTGTTCCTCAAGATCGAACTCTGGATTCAGCAATGCAAGAAGCTTGTAATCAAGCAACCAAACTTTTAGATCCTTATGCTCCTATCGAAATTTCTTGTCAACGATACCATGAACGCCAACCTCATCCCCGCGGCCAAGAAGCTTTTAATATACGAGCACGTTTTCCATGGCATCGACAACTACAAACGAGTGTAATGGTTGAAATAACCCGCGATGAAAAATTAATAAAACCATCAATTACCCTTCCAGTCATTCATGAATACAGAGAAAAATTGGATATAGTGCTACAAGTTTATTCCCTAGAGGAAATCATAGCTGAAAATCTGAGGAGTATTTTACAAAATATTCAAGCTTTCGAACGAAAAGGCTGGATTAGATCACGCGCTCGCGATTATTACGACCTTTGGCGAATTTTAAGTACTTACAAAGAAAATTTAGATTTATCTAATTTTCAAGAAATATTGTATCAAAAATGTCAACATCGCGGAGTCAGCTTTTCAGATTCAAGCAGCTTTTTTGCACCAAAATTGCTGGTTGAAGTAGAAAAAACATGGTAACAATGGCTACAACCTTTGCTTTCAAATTTGCCACCATACGAACTTGTTTTAAAAGAACTACGTGATCAAGTCAGTTTATTTATTTTGCCTCAGAAGTAATTCTAGATTATTATTACCTACCGAAGCTGAATTAGAAAGAGATCGTGCGATTATTTTAAGCTAAATTTACCGCGATCTTCGTATAAAACAAGCCCATGTTCTCTATCGTATGCACGTTGCAGTTTTGGATCGTCATGACGATGCTCTTCAAGATACTCATCATGCATTTTTTTAAATAAAGAGTTGGAAGTCACTAGTATTCTTAGTGTGATTGAGACTGGATCAATAGTTTTTGTTCTATATCTATTAACAGGCGTATCTATATTCATTGTATTCTGCTGGACAGAACTTTTTCTGGCTACAGGTTTTGGATTCTCAACAATAAATGGTAGTGGAACTTTCATTATTATTTCTTCCGAAGTTATTTCAGGAATACCCTTAAAGCGTTGATCAATGTATTGTAATTCCTGCAATTTCTTTATTAATTCATCAATCTCTGTAATATATATTCTTGGCACAATACTTTGAATTGTAATTATTAAATGAGTTGATGTTAATTTTACAGAATTCTCATCCCATAATTTATTAAGTGTGGTTTTAACTAGCTGTTTTATTCCGTTAATCTTAGTCTCATTGGAAGTATGATGGAATTGCGACTGATGAGCTTGAAATGTGGATATGCTGTTAGGGTGATTTTTATATTTTTTTTCTTTATTATCCATCTCATTTTGCCCTTCTGGCAACCAGGCACAATCACTTTTATATGAGATTGCCTGATGGCAGTCATATAAAGCGACCTCATCTAGCTTTATTGGCTTGTGCTTTCTGTATTGATTGAAAGCATAGGTGATACAATGAGGACCAGACATATATAGTATAGAGATTAATAAATAATCATGATAATCTTTGTTGGTTAAAAAATGTTTTAATTGATACCTAAAATAAAAAATACGCATATAGGGTGAAAACTGGCAACTCGAATGTACCGCTCTCACTTTAATTTTATCTAAATGACTTTCAAGGCCCGGAAAAATCTCAATTCCTTCCGCACGATAATGCGTTATGTTTTTTTGTAAGCACTTAGAGATATCTCTCAAGTCAAGATAAGATTCTAGTATACAATTGCGGTAAATACGTAGAAACTCAAAATGGCTTTGGTCACATAAAAGAAAATGATTTTCTACAAATTCCACTTCAGATTCTCTTTTTGTCAAACTAAAAAAATTACGTTGACAAAACTTTATATTTAATTTTAAGGGGGCTGTTTTTATAGCTTGGTATATTGCATCGGTTATTATAAAGTCGAAATCAGAATAAATGCCTAATTGAATACAGGGATCTAAAATTCTTATAATATCTGAAGCTGCAGCCAGGTTTCCATATTCATTATTTATTTCAAGCATTGCAATATAAAAAAGTTGTAGCTGTATATTTTTGTCGATGGGGTTTAGAATCGAGCAAATTTCGTTGAAAATAAATGTCAGACTGATAAGATGGATATCATGTTTTTTACACAATTTTATTAATTTTTCTTTTTTCAATGCAGGAAAATCTTCATAATTGCTGATTAACGAAAGTGTCCCACCTAGCTTTTTAAAAATTGCCTGATGTTGAATTAATCTTTCTTCATTGATATCCCAACCTAGTGGATGCTCAGTATTCTGTTGTGTAAACCAAATTTTAAAATGTTTTACTGCTAGGCTATTTGATAGTTTGCTATCGATTTCAGATGTCAGTGACAAAGAGGATGTAAAAGGTATTGATTGTTGTTCAATAAGTGTTAGGGCTCGATTTGCAAGTTTAGCGCTCGTTTTTTTTGAATCACCTAATATTTCAGGGCAAAATAAACCAGAGATTTTTTTACTTTGTTCTATTGCCGTCCTTAAAGGCTCTTGCAGTTCTTTAGGTAAGAACGAGTAAAGAAAATCAAATTCAAGCAATTTTCGATTTATCTCTATAATATGATACCCATTACTGTGTTTCTCATCAAATATGATGTTATGGGAAGATATTAAATCCACGATTTCTACTTTCTGTGAAGCAGTATATTCAAAATACTTAAAATTATATTGCACCAAAGCTTTACCTATCGTATCTACATACTGAGCGCTAAGAGGATTTTGAAGTATAAATTTCATATTTTTCTCGTTATTATTTTTAAAACATGGAAACAATTAATTGTTAGTGCTAGCACTTACCATAATCCTTCTATTAATTTGACCTGTCAAATGCATAATATTTTCTAAGCTGCCAGAACAGCTAAGCTTTTAATTTTAAATGTATTTTTAAAATCAGGACCAACGGATTAAAAATCCGTTGGTCTTTCTGATTTTCGCTAGAAAAGTTTTTATAAGTATTTAATTTTAAAGAAAATAAATTTAGGATGTTTGGACTTATCAAACACAAAATGTAAAATCTTGTCCTGCAAAAGTCCCTAAGGTAAATAATTGGACAGTTGAAAACCCACCCCAAAGTTGGGATAAGATATTGATTATTATAGTTTTATTTTTTGGGCCGGGCGAGATTCGAACTCGCGACCAAC
>JAFEDN010000167.1 GCA_018241585.1 Pseudomonadota bacterium
CAACAATCTCGCATCAGATGGGCGAAATCACAACCATTGGGTATGGCTTCCTGTTTGGGTCCTCGTTGAACTTTTGCTGCTATGACTGCATTTAGAGCCAGATCATGAAAGGGTCTTCTGTACGGCTTAATTGCCAATTCCCATAGAATCATACCAAAAGCATAAATGTCTATAGACGTGTGGGTAGGCGGCGGTTCATTTTCGAACAATTCCGGCGCCATCCAACCTAAAGTGCCTTTAGTGCCCTTCGTTTCAGTCGTATTGCCTGATTCTGTTTTTACCTTTGCCAAACCAAAATCGCAAATCTTAGCACGAAAGCGGTCATTTAATAGCACGTTTAAGCTCTTTAAATCTCGATGGATAATGTTTTTTTCATGTAATACACACAATCCATACCCCACATCCAGAGCAATTTGATAGATCGTCAATAATGGCAGGTTGGGATTATTTTTTAACACACCATGCAATGAGCCTTTGGGCATCAACTCCATCACCAAACAAAAATGGGGAGGCTTCAGGCAAACACCCCGCAACTGTATCACGTATCGGGAATTTATCGAGACCATGATTTTGGCTTCTTGTTTTAATTCCTTGAGAGCTTCTTTGTCGAGATTTTTGGTATTTAATTTTTTGATAGCCACGTTTTCGTACTTATAAGTACCTTGATAAACTGTACCATAGCCACCTGTACCTAATTCGCTATCGTAATCAATTTTTATCTTGGTAAAATCAATGTCAATAGAGATAGGTACAACATATTCTTTTTTTTTCTCTTCCAGTGGATATGAAGAAGAGGGTATGGGTTGATGTACGGTGACCAGATTTTTTTGAGGTTGTGTTTTGGCAGTGATAAGTGATGAATTTATCTTAACATCATTTGAATTAACACTAGAGGAAGTTTTATGTTCTACTGGCGCGATAGATACTGAAATTCCGAAGGCTCGGCGACGCAACATCCGCAATCCGGGTGGCCCCAAGAGCGCGATTAAACCAAGGCCACCCACTAAACCAACTATAATGGTGGTGACGGATAAACGAGGGCCTGGCTGTTGCTGTGTTGGAGAGGGAGAAGGCGTAGGTGCTGGTGTGGGGAAAGGTGTAACAGGATTGAAAAAAAATGCGGCATATATACCATATATATTCTCAAGATACCCAAAATATCCCCAAAAACCTTCTTGTCGTCGTCTTTCAACCCCTGTCCAAGCAATCACAAAGCTATCATCTTTAAACGTACCTATGCTGAGTTTTCCTTGCAAGTCTTGTGTACGTCGCTTACTGACGGGAAATTCAGTGTCCATCGGGGTTCTACAGGCGCTATAGCGCTGCGCGTATATGCCCCATCCATCGCCACCTTGACCATAACTCCCCCAGGCAATCACAAAACTGCCATTGTTAAATGTGCCTACACTGGGACGGGTTTGTGTGTAATTCTTGTATGTATTGACCTGAAATGCATTGTCCAATCTGGCCCCGTCAGCGCTATAGCACTGCGCGTATATATTCCACTCATGACCGCGATTTTCGTAAATCTCGCTACCACTCCAAGTAATCACAAAATTGTCATTGTTAAATATGCCTATACTGAGACCGTATTCACTTTTCTTATATGTACTGACCTGAAATTCTTTGCCCAGTCTGGTTCCGTTGTCGCTATAGCGCTGTGCATATATACCCCATCCCCAATCTCCATCTTGACCATAGCTGCTCCAAGCAATCACAAAACTGCCATCACTAAATGTTCCTACACTAGGATTGTGTTGGCAATTTTTTGTATGTGTATTGACCTGAAATTCTCCGCCCAATTTGGTACCTCTAACACTATAGAGCTGCGCGTACACACCCCAAGTATCACCATCTTGCTTATCACTCTGCCAAGCAATGACAAAGCCGCCATTGTTAAACGTGCCTATACTAGGATTTATTTGTGGGCCTTTCGTATATGTATTGACCGGAAATTCACTACCTAACCTGATATTACCGGGCCTGTAACGCTGCGCATATATACCCCAGCTATCACCATCTTGGCCATCGCTTTGCCAAACAATTACAAAGTAATTATTGCTAAATGCGCCTACAGTAGAATTGCATTGCCAATTTTTTGTATAGTTATTAACCTGAAATTGAGGACCCGAGCTGCCGTGAGTCTCATAGCGTTGTGCGTACACATTATAGTCGGAATATCGTTCAGCCTCCCAAGTGATCATATAGCCACCATTGCTAAAAGTAGCTATTTGTGGATTCTGATTCCTTTGAGTTCCTGCCACAGCTTCTACTCGAAATTCGTCAAAATTCAATTCTTCGGCGTCAATACTTAATAATTGTCGAGCATGGGAGGGAACTGAGAATAATGCGTGATTCTCAACGGGAGAATCAGAGGTGGTTTCCGTGTTTTTGGCATCGGGAATTGGTTTAGTATCTAATAAAATTTGCAGAGAGTTGTTTTCAGTTTTACTTTCTGACTCAGGGTCTAATTCTCTCACTGCCAATGCGTCTCGATAATGTTTTAATGCCTTGATGCTTGCCTGCTTGTTTTGTGCAATTTCACTGTATCTCCTGACAACACTGACTTCATCAGAGTCAAAAATCTGCTGTAAGCTACTAAACGCCCAGCCTCTTAAACGACTAATCTGACTGGAAGTAGGTGAAGCCTTTCGCAATTGGGATAAGCGTTGCTCTGCCTGTGTTTTTAGTTTAATGATCTTCTGGTATTCTATCTGTAATTTCTGAATGGTTTTGTCCAATGCTGCTTGCAACCGCCACAATTGAGGAGTTTCTGGTTCTTCCATAAAAGCGGCATGTGCCGTTTTTAATTCCATAGCCATTGCATAATCGGCTTGTTCGGCCGCATAGATAGCCGGGCGCAAATCTTCCCAACCTAAATCTGTTAACATCTGTTGTGCCACAGATAACAGAGTACCGTGCACCAGGCTTGTATTGAAAATTACCGGTTTAGCAAGTATCGATGATTCATTTCGCATATTATCACTCCTGATGATTGGAAATCCATGCCTTTCCGTTGGCTTATCTTTTTTTCTATGGGCCTATAGAGAGAGTGGTAAACATCTTAATTAATTCTGCGAATAAAAGTCAAAAAAAAATAGCCACAACACAACAATCAATAATCTGCTAATCCCCACATAGGAAACGAGGTGGTCGTAATAATTTCCATTGCAAACGGTAAAACTGTACTAAAAGTAGCTACCGCTGTAAGAACAGTGTTAAAAATTTAAACTAAATCAGCGCTTCTACAAAAAAACATAACCGGGCGATAAACGTAATTCATTGAAAATATATCTATTTACGGATCAGTCTTATGAAGCAAGCCCTTAAAATCACTAACAACAACTTGTTTTTTTTGCACTTAAACGACATAATCATAGAAGAATATAGATAAATAAAGAAAAAGAAAGATAAATAACGATACTTACATTTTGTATAAAAAATCTTTTGCTATAATTTTAAAAGGAGGGCTATATTATGCGAGCGGTAATGAGCGACAAATTGCGTAAAATTCTCCGTGATCCGCAGGGCAGGCGTGAATTACAGCAAGCCCTGGTTAGGCTAGACGTCACCAAAAATAAAAGTACGGAAATATCCGTCGGCAATGACCGTTATCAAATTCAATTTATGCCAGCAGAACTTAGATCTAAATAATCCATTCTCAATAAAAGGTCTTATTCAGGATGAATATTGCTTTTCCAGCCTTACTGATTTTTCTTTTCATATTACCCGGCCTTGTCTTCAATTCCTAATTTTATAAAATAGAAAATACCCCGCTGACTTATATTCCTTTTACCAGTAAAACCATTATCAGTTCGGTGGTCACTATTATTTTACACACACTGGGATTATGGGCCTTAATTAACATCTTTCATTACTCACTGGACGGTTGGCAATTACTCCTGATTTTAATTTCTGGCGGATCTGGCAAAGAATTTACTGCTGCAGTGGCTTCGGTAACTGCACATCATCTATTCTTGATTTCAAGTTACTTACTCATTATTTATGCTGTGGCTTATCTCTGCGGAAAAGCACTGCGATTTTTGATCAATCGCTTTCAGCTCGATAAATTTTCGGTTTTCGAAATAGACAGTCCTTGGTACTATCTCTTTAAAAGTTATGACTGGCAAGATGGCAAGCCCAGCGGTGTACGTATTGCAGCTACCTTAGAAATGGGCGGAAAATGTTTTTTATATGTCGGCATATTAGAAACATTCTTTTTAACAGCGGAAGGTAATATCGATCGATTAGTTTTAACCAATGCCATGCGCAGAAAAATCACTAAGGACAAAGACAGTAAGGA
>JAFEDN010000168.1 GCA_018241585.1 Pseudomonadota bacterium
ATAATGCATTAATGGCATCTAAACCCTTGCGTAATTGTCCTGTGATCGTAGAAGTAATATGACTAACATGTGAAAAATGTTTAACCTGCAACAATTCTTTGACTTGTACTGAACCGGGTGTGCACACCGCTCCTAAATCGTTTGGTGCTAAATCCACTAACATCATGTGTTCTGCACGTTCTTTTTTATCATTTAATAATTCCTCGGTTATTTCTTCAGCAGTACGTTGAGGATTGCTGCGTCTAGTGCCTGCTATGGGATGAATAGTCACTTCTTGATTGTGAACGCTGATTAACTTTTCAGGAGAAGCGCCTAAAACAGTCACATTGTTAAAATTAAGATAAAACATATAAGGTGCAGGGCTGACTTGGTGTAAAGCCCGGTAAATGTCTAAGGGTTCTGCCTCAATGGCTTTTTTAAACTGACGAGAAAGCACAATTTGAAAGGCGTCTCCGGCTGTAATGTAATTCTTGGCTTTTGCTATTTTTTCACAAAATTCCGGATCGCTGAGGTCGGTTTCTAGAATGGATTGCTTTGCTGGCGGCTTATGGCTTTTTAGTTGCATTTTAGAAGCTGAGATTTTATTCACCAGCGCTTCAATTTCAGCCTCTACTTTGGCAACAGCTAATTTTGTCGGTTCTGAAGTCTGAACTAGAGTGCTGATATGCAATTTTTTTTGACGGTGATCAAAAATAAGCATCGTTTGATAGAAACTAAAAAGCATTTCCGGTAAATCGTGCCGGTTCATGTGGCGATCTGGAATATTTTCAAATAATCTTACCGCATCATAACTTAAATAACCGATAGCGCAATGTCGCATAGCTTGTAGGCTATTTGTTTGAATAACGCTGAAGTAGGTTACCAGGTTTCTTAGCGCCTCTAAGGGAGCGAGCTGCAATCTTTCTGTTTTAGATTCAAGCGTTTGACAGACGGTTTTATTTTGCACTCGTAATTGGGCTATTGGCCGTAAGGCAATAAATGATTGAATATTTTGTCTATCTTGTGGTTCAGCGGATTCTAGAACCGCACCATCCCGGAGTTCTTCTGCCAAATTATTAATAATACTGATAGGAGTCAACAGGTCTGCATTGATTTCTTTGCAAATATTTAAATAAGAATTTTTAATCGTGACCTGATTCATCACCTCCCTCCAAGTAATCTTGTAATGATACATCATTACAAAAAGCTTGTCAACATTTAAAACGACTTCGTATATAATCGTTAATTACTTATATGAAAAAAATACCTCAAAACATTTTTTATTATTCAGTTTTGCTTACTGGCGCTTGGCTTTTAGGGTTGGCAGGGGAATCGATTTATGCACCTGCCATGCCTGCTATTGCTAAGCAATTGAGCGTCTCTGAGACTTTTGTCAAACTCACCATCAGTTATTTTATTTTGGGTAAAACGCTCAGCATGTTTCTATGTAGCCCGATTGCAGAGGCTTTTGGAAGAAGGCAATACATTCTTTTTGGTTTAGGTTTATTCGTGATTGGCGGCTTATTTTGTGGATTGACTTCCAATATTCATTTTTTGTTAGCCGGCCGTCTGATCCAAGGTTTAGGCTGTAGTATTATTATTTTGATGGGCCGGGCCATCGTTAATGATTTTTTTCAAGGGGGTTATGCCGCCAAAGTATTCAGCTATATTTTTACCGGCAACGCTATAGGTATTTTCATTTTTCCTGCTTTAGGCGGCTATATGGCCGCTTATTTAGGCTGGAGGTGGATATTCCTGATCTTGTCCGTTTATGGTTTAGTGATCTTTTTTATTATGTGGAAGTTTCTACCGCAAACTAATCCAACCAGCAATTTAAGTTCGTTAAAACCTGCTAAGATTTTGGATAATTACAGAACTCTTTTTAAAAGTAAAGTATTATGGGGGTTTTTGTTAGCGGTTGCTTTTATGATGGCAGGTGAAAAAGCCTACTCGACCAGCGCTGCGTTTTTATTTATTAATAAACTTGGTCTATCTAGTATCCAATATGGTTATTTAACAACGGGTATATGGGCTGCTCATCTATCCGGTACGGTTTTAGCAGGTTGGACTGGGGTACGCTGGGGTATTGATCGAGTGAATTTTATAGGAATTGTGTTACTAACTATAGCTAGCTTATTATTGCTTGGTTTAGCTTTGGCCGGCCTGCTCAAGGTTACCGTTTTTGTTGCTTCAATGCTGATCTATATGTTTGGTACCGGATTTATCATTGTGTCTGCCGCAGTGGGTATCGTTCGTCCATTTCCTCAATTGGTAGGTTTTGCCACGGCTTTTGCTATGGCCTTTGAATTTGCTATTTCTTTTGGAAGCAGCTTTATTATTAGCCATCACCCATCTTCCATGGAGGATATTGCTGAAATGGTCGGCGCCATGGGGTTATTAGCTTTCGTTGCTTGGGGGGTGTTTCTTTTTAAGACCAACAGTAATTGCCGTTGATGGGGCAGTTGCTTCCTGGTTGTTAACGAGGGCGTGTTGCTGTTCCCTGCGACCCCTGATCAGGATAGATTTTTCAAAAATTGTTTTTTTAAAAAAATATCATATAATCAAAAAGTTAAAATTTTTGAGAGAATTAATAATGATTGATCCACTATAATTATTATTATTGTGGTGATAAATTTGAATGATTTATTAATTGAGGAAAAGAAATGATAAAGGTTGTACTGGTTGATGATCATTTCTTGGTACGAGCCGGTTTTAAACAGATGATCGAAACAGATTCGAACATGCAAATTGTTGGGGAAGCGGGTACTGGTTTAGAAGGCTTAGACATGATTAAGACGATTAGGCCGGATGTAGTTGTTTTGGATATTAAATTACCGGATATTTCCGGTCTCGAAGTCACTAATAAACTGTTGGCCCGGGAAGCTCCTCCGAAAATTTTAGTGGTTTCTGCTATGAGCAATGATTTGTTTCCTTTCAGAATATTAGAAGCAGGGGCCCATGGATATTTAACTAAAAATGCCTCTCAACAGGAGCTCATTGACGCTATTAAGAAGGTGCATGAAAACAAGCGATTTATCAGCCAGGAGGTAGCGCAGCACCTGGCTTTGGTCCGCTTAGACCCTAATTATGTCTCAGATTTCAATAGCCTTTCTGATCGGGAAACGGAGGTGATGATGATGGTGATTCATCGCGTTCCAATTAAAGAAATCGCTAAAAAATTGCATTTAAGCTCGAAAACAGTCCACAGTTACCGCAGCCGGATTTTTGAAAAATTAAGAGTAAAAAGCGATACGGCATTGACTCTAGCCGCCATTAAGGAAGGAATAGTTGCCATCGAAGAACTGGATTTAAAGGATTGAGCCAGTTCTACTCTACGTGAACCACTTATGCTTAAAAATCTTCTAATTCAACAATTCCTTTTTTTAATGCAAGCAGCATTAAGTCCACTTCATTTTTTATTTTAAGTTTTTTAAAAATGGCGCTCCGGTAGCTGTAAACAGTTTGGGTATCTAGATTTAGACATTTGGCAATTTGTAGTACGCTTTTTTCTTGCAAGACCAGGCGCATCACTTCAATCTCTCGCAAGGATAAATTGATGTTTTGATCTTTTTTTAACTTCTTTTTCTGGTGTGTAGAATTAGTAGCGAGTAATTTCAATAAAGTTTGTTTGAATTCTTCACGAGTAGCCGATTTGCTCAGAAACCCCTGCGCCCCTGCGGATACTAGCCAGGCAGGAACTAAAGGAAAACATTCCGAGGTTAATACCAAGATTGTCGGCTTTGGGTTAGCTTTGGATAAGCGGTGAGCGACCTCCAAACCCGAAATATCCGGTAGTTTGAAATCTAAAATAACCAATTCTGGTTTTATTTTTTTATAAAGATTGAGCCCTTGCCGGCCTGTGCCGGCTTCTTCTATAGTCTCTACGGAAGGAACTAGACCTTTAACCATGGCGGCTATGGCCGAGCGCACCATGGCGTGATCGTCGATTAATAAAATTTTCTTAGGAGGGAGTTGAGAATTTAACATAACTTTAATATAAAACATTAAAGTTAAAATAATATGATCAAAATTAGCGGAAATTATCTCGAATTTCTTCTTTTCTTTCGAGGGTTACGTGGATCTGCTCGACTACAGAAGATACGTCCAATTCTTTTAACAGAGGACTATTTTCTAAAAAATGACCAGTCAGCCCTACAAAAGCAGCTAAAGCCACCGCTAATGTACGCATCCCTGGGCGGACCGGGCGTACCAAGAAAGAGTGGAAAAATCGGACTGCTTTAAAAGGATGGGTCATTGTTTTACCTCGTTTGTTGTTATACTGGCTACTATTTAAACATTTCCTGGTCAAACAA
>JAFEDN010000169.1 GCA_018241585.1 Pseudomonadota bacterium
CAAGGGAAAGGTCGCTACCGCTCTCCTCTCCCTTGCGATCCCTCATCGGGATAGGAGCTGATAGCTCATTTTTGCTTCAGCGGGAACTGCTGAGCTTTTATTTATTGTATTTATTTATTGAAGGATTATCTGGATTTAGGGTATCCGAATTTAAAAGGGGCGCTGTTTCTTCAGGATTGGAATAACAGCAATAAAATACTCTAGCCCAACAATTTGAAGCAGATTCCTTAGGTTTAGGAGCAGGACCAATTGGAGGAGCAGCACTAGGAGCATCAGTAACAGGAGTAGATGCCGAACTAGAGCTAGTTTGGTCGTTAATACTTGAAGCAGTCCCGTTAGTCATTCCAAATAGAAAGCTACTAGAAGCACTAGCTTTTGTGGAAGCCTCTAAGTTACCAAGACCCAATTCTTGACTGAAACTCTGTTCAATGGCAGAAACTTTTTGGAGAGCTTTAGTAACCAACTCCGAAACCCCTTTAAGTGAAGGGTTTTGCTTTATATCTTGTACTTGTTGTAATTCGGTCTGCAAATTACCCAAATATGTCTTAAATTCTCCATGTAATGCTTTATAATCCTCTTGATAGATTTTTACCCTTAAAGCCGGAAGGCTATTACTATTAAATTCAGCCGGGCAAAGGTGGAGATACTCCACATTACGATGAAATTCATAATTGTCTACTAGAGTAGTCACTATTGACGCAAAATTATCGTAAAAATTACGCCAATCCTTTTGAACGCTTTTTATTAATCGACCACTTTTAGGTAATTTTGCTTCAATTAAAGAAAGTGAATGTATTATTTCAGCTTTGGTATTATCTTTGATCTTAAGCGCTTCAAAAGACATGCGGCTCTGAGATAAAAAGCTAATATCGTGCTGCCCTTTGGTGAACTCATCCGGATTTCCATCTTCCTTGCATTCAACTTTTCTTACAGTAGCTTTTTCAATTTCATCAAAAGCACAGGCCATTTTCTGTCTTTCAGCTTCAGAACTTTGGTATTCTGATGATATCGCTTGTTCAATCTTGGTCAGTGGAGAATCAGAAGCTTTAGGACGTGCCGTGCTAATATATTCTTGCCACCTTGATTGGACGTCCTTTAAATCTTTTTTCTGTTCTAATAATTTCCGGAAAGCGCCTACTTTGTGCCCTAGATCAATTTCATATATTTGCAGAGCATGTAGTTTTTTATTATAAAATTCCATTTCAGATTGATCGCATTTTTCATCCAAAGCAATTAAAACACTTGATTGATAGCTTTTCAATTTTTTTTTAAACCTTTCCCCATAATCTTTTTTAATTTTTTGAATTGAACACCACTCGGAAGTTAGTTCGAATTGATAGGTTAAAAAATTATAAGAGCTGATTATATGGAAGATTACCTCTGCGAACAAAAACAATAATTCACGATGGATCGGATTAATGTCCGAGACCGGCAGAGTATTGAAATCTTGTTTAACCGCTGAAACTAATATTTCAGCTTTGTTTTCAAGTTCTTTTTTTATTTCACTATTAAAAATTTGTTGATAATCTACTGGGTCGATTAGCATTAAATGGTAATTATGATAAAAAAAAGCTTGGATGTAATTATTAATGATCATAATAGCATTTTTATTAGCTTTTTCTAATAACACACCCAATTGCTCGGTGGTGTTTCCATGCAAAAAAGACCATAGAAATTCAGACTGCTTACTCTCAAGAAGAATTTGTTTGACTACAATTCGTAGAACCTTGGCTTTTTCATGAAGCCTGGTTGCTAATTCGCCAAAATTTATTAACCGCTGCTTATCTTCCTTTAACATTTAGTTGCTCTCCATCCTTATAATTAAACTTAATCTATCAAAGGGTCAATAAAAAAACAACATTGTATTTTTATGAAAATTAGTTTAACTTTGTACCTACCAGAAAACAATAAGGGATTAATTATGCACGGGAAAATAATTTTTGTTAACTCTGTAACTAGTGTTTTTACTAAATTTTTAGATCAAGAAACCAAACTTTCATCAGAAAATTTAATTTTAAGAAAAGCGCTGGAAAAACCAGTTCAATCAGATCAAAAAAACCAAACTAGTTATCTAGCTGTGCTCAAACATGCTATTTTAAACTTACAAACTTCAGCAAAAAAATTATCACCCAAAACTAAACAGTATACCAAAGAACTGATTAAATTTTTAGAACATACCGCTAGAAATGGTATCAACGAATTTATTCCAGAGTTTGATGTTTTAAACGAAACCACTCAAAGCCGACTGTGCGCAGAAGCCATTGAATGGCAACTGATGCTAATCCGCTTTAGCATAGGTATTGATGAACTAAGCTGCGCTGGGAAAATCACTGATACTAACTTGCTCTCACTCCTAGAAATCTTGATCAGGCTGGAGCAAATTCCGCTAGTAACTGATGAAACCCCTTCAGATTTCCATTATGAAGTAAAAATGGCTCAAGATATGGCAAAAGATATAAAAGAATCGGGTGCAGATATCATAAAATCTTTACCTCCTTTAACAATAAGTCTACGAGCTATCCAGCTTTTGGATGATATCAGAGAATATTACCGAAAGAATTTCACTACCAAATCTGATTCCGAAAAACATCCTATTACCAGCGCCCAAAACAGCAGCTTTTTAACTAACCTGACTCCAAAAAATCCACGGATTTTATTGACTGAGGCGATAACAAAATTAAAGCAAGACCGAACTGATATAGCCGAAACCATAAAAGAATATTCTGAATGGATTGTTATTATCAAAAAGCAACTGGCACAACCGAATATTGATTTGGATGAGCGGCAACAATTAGAAACTAATCTATCTGAGAAAAATCTTAAAATATTTGACTTGACAGAAAAAGAAGCAAGCATACATCAGCAGATCCGACAAAAGGAGGATGAATTAGAAAATACCAAACTGCAAGATGTGCGCGAGCAAATTAGTTCTGTGCTAAGCTAATCGCTTTTAATTTACGAGAACACTTTTGATAGATTAAGAAAGGCGGTAAACTCATTATCAACAGTCCTCCGATCAACAAACTTTCGTAAAAGGCAACTCCTCCAGTTTGGATATTATCTGGAGGAATAAATCCAATAATAAAAGTTACCACTGAACCGATGATACCTGCCACACAAACTGTTCTGATTCCCCACTTACCACCCGGCATTCTGTATCCTTGCACTTGACTACTAGCTGAACGGTCTCTTGAAGCCCAAGCGGCAAAAAACATTAAGATATACATTAACATGTAAAGCTGAGCTGCTAAAGCAGTTAAAAACCAATAAGAAGCATTGATCGAGGGTAGCAATAAAAACACCATGGTAACTGCAGTAACGATCAGTGCTTGATATAAAAGCAGTATTTTGGGTGCACCAAAACGGTTTTCATTGCTAAAATGTGCAGGCAAAAATCCTTCTTGTGAGGCAAATAATAACCCTCTAATTGGGGCGACAATCCAGTTACTGACACTACCCATTCCGCCAATAACTAAGGTAAGAGCAATAAAAGGAAGCAAACTGGTTAAATGATATTCGGCAAAAAACGCCTGGAAAGCTTCCATAATGCCCGCTACTAAACTGATTTCTTTTTCCGGAAGCACAAAAGCAATGGCTAAAGCGCCACAAATCAAAGTCACTACAATCACTAAGGTCGCCAACAACATAGCACGAGGATAAGTACGTTGAGGGTCTTTCACATCGCGAGTGTGCACCGTAGCGATTTCCATGCCACAAAAAGACAACATAATTCCTGTTAGCGCTACCCATGACTGTGAAGTCCCCAAGCTAGGGAGTAATGCCTTAGGAGTAAAGCTAATTTGCAAAGGCTTACCCGAAAATAACCATACCGCCCCTAGTGCGATGATTAAAGTCATCGGCAACAGCAAACCGGCAACAGCACAAAAGTTACTAAATAATGCCGAAGACTTGATGCCTAAATAATTAACCAGAGTCGCTCCCCAAAAAGCCACTAAGATCACAGTAATCAAAAAGACTTTGTTATTAGCCAAAGCAGGTGAAATTAAGAAACCAATGGTTCCAGCAACAAAAGAAAGAATGGTCGGATACCAAATTACATTTTCAATCCATTGCATCCAAATGGCGAAAACTCCCATTTGCGGTCCAAAAGCATTTTTTACCCAGGAATAAACTCCTCCCGAAGCAGGGTCGTTGGAAGACAATTCTGCGGAAACTAAAGCACAAGGTAACAGGAAAAAAATGGCGCCTAGAATAAAAAAGAAAATCAGAGAGCTGCCAAATAATGCAGTAGCAGGGAGGTTTCGAACGCTGTCTACTGAAACAGCGG
>JAFEDN010000016.1 GCA_018241585.1 Pseudomonadota bacterium
GAACCAGGCGGACCTACCATCAGTAAACTATGACCACCTGCTGCAGCTATCTCCAAAGCCCGCCGGGCATGAGGCTGTCCCTGTACTTGAGATAAATCTAAACCCTCCAGGCTATTTTCAGGTAAAGGCTGCATTGGAGACTCAACTGGCAACTGCTGAGCACCTGAAAGATGACTACAGACATCGATCAGATTACCGGCTGTATACAAAGATAATCCATTGATAAAAAAGATTTCTTCGCTAGGAAGTTTCGCTGTTAATAAACTACGGCCGGTTTTTTGAGACGCTATGGCTATCGGCAGTAATCCCCTGCAAGGTCGTAATTCACCGGTAAGAGCCAATTCACCAACGACTTCGTAATTCATCAAGGACTGAAAAGGAATTTGTCCAGAAGCAGCCAAGATTCCTAAAGCAATCGGTAGATCATAACGTCCACCCTCTTTCGGTAAATCAGCCGGCGCCAAATTAACTGTTATTCGACGCACTGGAAATTCAAAACCACTATTTAAAATAGCACTGCGTACCCGGTGACGGCTTTCTTTCACCGCCGTCTCAGGTAAACCAACAATACTTAAACCAGGCAAGCCTTTGGATAAATGCACTTCTATTTCCACTAAAGGCGCTTCAATGCCAAAAGTAGCTCTGCTACGCACTACGGCTAAACTCATTGAGATAACTTGCTCTAAATTTTATCTTCTAATTCCTGGATTTTTTTTTCGAGCTGTTCCAATTTGGTTCTGGTTTTCAGTAAGACGTTCGCTTGAATATCAAATTCCTCGCGCGTAACTAAATCACATTTGTTTAAGGCGGTAGCAATGGCGTCTTTTAGGTGATTTTGGATATTGGCAGGCAAGTGTTGTAAACCCGCAGGCAAAGCTGACAAAATTTGCTGTACACATTGGTTGATGTTTTTGATTTGCATAGATCGGTTCCCTTAAAAAAATAAAAATTATAGCTGTGCCGTTAATGGTACTACAATGAGCTCGCTGTCAATACCCCGGAAATGGGAATCTCGATACAAAGCTAATCCTCCAATTAAAACTATCAATAGTTCCGGCAATAAAGAAGCTCCAGGCAAACCCCAATGGTTTAAAATAGAATGGCCTGTAAAAGGATAGCGTATTAATAGACCTATTTGGTTAACGATGATTAGAGTGATCATTAACGACCTTTTTATGGATCGACTCTTAAAAAGAACCAATACAGCAGAAAACAGATTAACTAATAATAAAATTAACAAATGCCTTCTAACCACTTCCGGTGAAAACATTAAGAGACCCAGCAGCAAAATGCTCCATTCTATAATAGTAATAGCTGTTTCCTGATTAACGCCGAATTGTTTATCATTACGCCATAAGAATGGAATATTATTTTGTCGAAAACGCTCCCAAATCCATAAAAAGAGTACTAATCCAATGCCAGCGAGTAACGCTATCGCATTAGCGATAGACCAGCCCTGATCCAAGAATATTCTGATCACTCCATCTGTTAGACTGATATTGCTGATCCACAAAATGCTCGGCATATGAGCGGCATATTGTAGTGGTAAATCAGCTGAATGAGTAATTCCTTTCAATCCTGCCAAAGCTCTGGCCCAGTATTGAAAGTTATTGTGAAATCCCAATTTCAAAGCGGGTAAAAAAACAGTCATTGCAAATCCCGCCACCAAACCCAAAGCGGCCTGCCAGCGTCCTCTTAACAGCAACCAAGGTAAGAAAATAACACCTTGATATTTAATACCTGCAGCTAAACCTAATAACGACCCCGAAAAAAAAGGCAGAGATTTTAGAAAAAATAAGGAAAAAACGATCGCTGCCAAAGATAAAATATCGTTTTGTCCTTGCATCAACTCCATCATGATTGACTGATAGGTAAATAAAACCGCTAAGGAACAAACTGCAATTGCCTGCCAAACAGTGTATTGCAATTGAAAAGCCTGGGCCAGTAATTTAAAACCAAGGTATAACGATGCAAACAATAACAATAAAGTAATCACTAACCAGATGCATTTTGCTGTTTCAGGGGTAAACAAAGTTAACGGAGTCAGCATAAAAGCAAAGAAGGGTGGATAGATATAACCGCTACAACCTGTAAAGATATCATGACCAGCATTAATGGCTTTAGCGGCAAAATAGGCGCAATTTAAATCGGTACCCCTATCCAATCTTCTATAAAACTCAATTAAACCATGACCAAAACAAACAACGGCTCCCGCCAGCCAAAAAATATACCAGCCTTTTGGAATACTGTTTACTTTCTTCATTTTTGAATCCCTAAGCGAGGGATATAATGCCCATCTACCGAAAATTGCGATTGGGTTTTACAATATAAATCCCGATAATAAGCTAAACCGCAGCTAATAATTAGCGATAGGGCCAATAATAAGGAAAACCCAGGGCCGCCTAGATGATCCCAAACATTACCGGTATTCTGCATAGGCCAATGAAAACTGAAGGCAATACCAAATTGGTAAAGTAATAGCAGCGCCCAGGTAACCCCCCTCTTAAGAGCAGGAGTTTTAAAAACCAACATAACAGCAATGAATAGATTGACGTTAAGTAACAGCGCGAAGTGTCTTTTGGTAGATTCTGGAGAAAAAGCTAACATAAAAATAACCAATGTACTCCATTCGATAAGTGTTAAAGCATATTCTTTGCGAGCATCAAAATGGTCTGCGGGCCGCCACAAAAAAGCAATTCGGTTTTTGCGAAAGAGTAGCCAAATTAGGGATAAAGTGCAAATGGCAATGGCAAGCGCCAAAACTATTGCCGGCAGGTATGACCCATGGTGATCATTAAAAATTCTCACTACCCCGTTGGTTATTGAAATGTTCCTTTCCCAGAAGATAGTGGGCACATGAGCAGAATTTGCAGCTAGCGGGTTAGTATTTGCTGAGTTCTTAAGTCCTTTAAGCGCATACCATAAATAATTTAAATTATTTCGCCATCCTATTTTTAAAGCCGGCACAAAAACGGCGATCAATAATCCTATGAGTAATCCAAAAAATGCTTTCCATTGAGCTCTAAACAGCAACAACGGCGCAAATAAAAAGGACTGATATTTAATAATTGCTGTTATACCTAATAAAGCACCCGAGAGCATAGGTTTTCTTTGAAGATAATATAAAGAAAAAGTGATTAGAGCTAAAGACAATAAATCGGTTTGACCGTCGATAATTTCCCAACGTAAAGACTGAAAAGTTAATAATATAGCCAGTAAAAAAACCGCCATCACTTGCCAGCGCCGATATTTTATCTGAAAAGCGTAACTAACTATTTTAAATCCAAAAAAGAGATTAATAAAAATTAAAAATATATTTATCATCATCCAAATCGCTTCAGCCGATTTTTGATTGAAGTGGCTAATTGGAGTCAGTAAAAAAGCAAAAAAAGGTGGGTAAATATAACAGGGGGAGGATTGATAGATATCTCTGCCCAAACTTAGTGCTTTTGCTGAATAATAAAAGCAATCAAAATCAAAATGATAAACAGTGATAAATCTTTTATAAAACTCAAAAATGATATACGAAATTAAGATAAATATGAGCAACCCAAAAAAACTGCTGCGTAAATGCTTATTTATTAGCAATTTTTGCATCGCGGGAACTGCTGCTTTTCGATGCATTTTATCACCATATTTTCAATGTGTTATAGTTGAGCGTGAATTGCTATAATACGTACAGAAAAAAAGGAGCCCATTCTATGATGTTAGAAAATATATTGCAAGCCATAGGAAAAACCCCGATCGTGAAATTATTGCGCGTGAGCGCAGGTTTATCCTGTGATCTATATGCTAAATGCGAATTTTTAAATCCTGGCGGTTCGGTTAAGGACCGGATTGGCTATTCAATGATTGCAGCGGCAGAACAAGCCGGAAAGATAAAGCCAGGCGATACTTTAATTGAACCTACCTCTGGTAATACCGGTATCGGCATCGCTCTAGCAGGCGCCGTAAAGGGTTATCAGGTGATCATCACTATGCCGGAGAAAATGAGTAAAGAAAAACAGATTGTTTTAGAGGCATTGGGAGCAAAAATATATCGAACCCCAACAGAAGCCGCCTGGGATGATCCGGAAAGCCATATCTCTCTAGCCAAACGTCTCCAAAAAGAGATTCCCCGATCACATATTCTGGATCAATATAGTAATCCTGATAACCCTGGCGCTCATTATTACGGGACAGCGCAGGAAATTTTGGATGATATGGGCTCTAATTTAGATATGGTGGTTATCTCCGCGGGTACGGGGGGAACTATCACCGGAGTCGCCAAGCGTTTGAAAGAAGCCAACCCCAAAATCAAAATCATTGGGGTTGACCCCATTGGCTCAATCTTGGGAGGAGGAACCGAGGTGAAACCCTACTTAGTTGAAGGCATCGGTTATGATTTTATCCCTAAGGTGTTAGACAATAGTCTTATAGATCACTACATTAAAATAAATGATCGGGATTCCTTTCTCATGGCCAGACGTCTAATCAAAGAGGAGGGCTTGCTGGTCGGAGGTTCGTCCGGAAGCGCAGTTTGGGCGGCTTTACAGGCTGCAAAAGAGTTAAAATCGGGACAACGATGCCTAGTGATACTACCAGATTCGGTTCGCAATTACTTGTCAAAATTTGTAAATGATCAATGGATGAAACAACACAATTTTATTTAATGAGATGATTTTATGTTCAAAGCTGATAAAAAAGCGCATATTGCTACCCGAGTGATTCATGGTGGACAACATCCTGATCCTTTAACGGGAGCAGTAATGACACCCATTTATGCCACTTCCACTTATGCACAACGCACCCCAGGAGAGCATCAGGGTTTTGAATATTCACGCACTCAAAACCCAACCCGGTTTGCTTATGAACGATGTATTGCGGATTTAGAATCAGGAACCAGAGGATTTGCATTTGCTTCAGGTTTGGCGGCTATCGCTACCATTTTGGAGTTGCTCAAACCAGGAGATAATGTTTTGGTGATGAATGACGTCTATGGAGGTACTTCGCGTCTTGTTAATCAAGTCCGTCAACGAAGTGCCGGTTTAAGCTGCACTTTCGTGGACATGACTGATTTATCAGCTGTCGAAGACTCAATACAAGCTCATACCAAAATGATTTGGATAGAATCACCCAGTAATCCATTATTAAAAATAGTGGACTTATCGGCATTAGCTAAAATTGCCAAAAAACACAATTTGATTGCCTGTGCGGATAATACTTTCGCTACCCCTTTAAGCCAACGTCCGTTGGAACTCGGGTTTGATATGGTTATGCACTCCGCCACTAAGTATCTTAATGGGCATTCCGACATCATTAATGGGGTTGTCGTTGTCGGCGATAATGCTTCATTAATCGAGCAAATGGCTTATTTGCAAAACGCGGTTGGGGCCATTGCCAGTCCTTTCGATAGTTTTATGGCTTTACGAGGCCTGAAAACATTAGCTGTGAGGATGCAAAGACATCATGAAAACGGCTTATTCTTAGCACAAGCATTAGCAAAACACCCGAAAGTGGAGCGAGTTATCTATCCAGGTTTAGCTACTCATCCCCAATACGCTTTAGCGTGCCGTCAGATGGAATTATTTGGCGGGATGATTTCTGTGGTGCTGCGTTATAATTTGGAGGAAACCAAAAATATGTTATCCCGATGCCAATTGTTTACTCTGGCAGAAAGTTTAGGCGGCGTAGAAAGCCTAATCGAACATCCAGCTATCATGACTCACGCTTCCATTCCCAAAGTTACTCGCGAACAACTCGGAATAAGTGATAGCTTAATCCGGCTGTCCGTGGGTATTGAGGATGTTGATGATTTATGGACTGATTTGAAATTGGCGCTCATTTAAAGCGTCATTGCGAGCGTCAGTCAAGCAAACCAGTTCGCATTTTAGAGAAACTCTGTACTAGATTGCTTGGCTAGCGCTCGCAATGACGGGGATAAAACAACTGATTGAGCTTGGGTTTCACGTAATTTATATGCTGCTAAAAAAGCAATCACGAAACCAACCGGCATGATCACTAATGCATGATAGTAATTTTGATTAGAGTAGATAGGAACTTGGTTAATGATTTGATGATCCCAGCCCCAGCTCATTAAAATTGCAAAAAGAGTTTGAGCAAAGCCGCCGGACATAATCAAAGTTCCCGCCAAGCCCTCTGCGCTACCGACTAAAAAATCAGGATTACTTTCAGCAATTAAAGGGTAAGAAAGTATTTGGGTGCTGGTGATAAAGCCCAGCAAAAAGAAAAGACTGGATAATTGTACGAAAGATAATTGTCGAGCCAATAACAGCCAGGACATTAAAAGCAATGACAGCACAGCGCCCACCAACATAGGCAAACGCCGTCGGGTCAAGCGGTCTGACAACCACCCAATGATAGGTGAACCCACAAGGGTGCCTAAAAATAACCAAGAAGCGATATAAGAAGCTTGCAGCCGAGTCAAATGCCGGATTTGTATTAAATAAAGCCCACCCCACAACGCACCCAACACAAAAATGGGGAGATTCATTAAACTCGTATAAACTCCCGCCAACCAATTCTGACTGTTAAGGGCTACTAATTTTAACGATTTCCAAAAGCCTAATCCCTGAAGTTGCTTTCGATGCTGGTCCATCTTAAACTCAGCCCCTTTAGGAAAATCTTTTACGACCAAAACAATAATCAATAACATGGCAGCACCCAATAAAGCGTCCATCAGCAAAGTAACGCGCCATCCCCAATGATCCACAGCCACAGTAAATGGAGTTTGAGCCACCATACCTCCAGTCATGGCGAAAGTCACAATTAAACCGACTACTAAGGCCATACGTTTTGGAGGAAACCAGCGAGCGGCTAAGCGGACACAGCTAAGTAAGCAAAAAGCTCCGGCTGCACCAGTCACCATATGACAAATTAGCGCCTGCCAAAATGAGTGGGTACACGCAAACCAAATTGTGGACCCAACAATCAGCAACATAGCAAATATAATTATTTTTTTGGTGGAAACCCGGTCCAAGATCATACCGGCGAAGAACAGTAAAATAACATTGGCATAAAAATAACCAGCAGACAGGTGGGAAGTTTCTAATGCTTGAATTTGAAAAGCCTGCATCAAGTCGGGGGTAATGGTATTAAACATATTGACTTGGATGAATTCAAAAAAGAAAAACAATGCAGCGGAGAAGCAAACGGTCCAAGGTTGTAATTTTGCTTTTGTGTTGGTAAGCATGGCTCAAAATATCATTTTTGAGCCATGGCAACAACTTTTATTTATTTAAAGCTATTTAATTGCAGCCCTTTGTGTACTCCTTTCGGCAGAATATCCTCTATATCTTGCTTACTCAAAAACACTTCAAAGCTTTTTAGGACTTGTTTAAATTTGCGAAAATAGGGTGTAGCAGCGAGAGAATCCGGGCAAGCCTTCTTAAGACTTTCACGAATCTCATCAGCGCTGATGACTCCTTCTTTCTGAAAAGACACTTCCAAATTTTTAATTTCTGAAAACAATAAATGGAATCTTTTCAGATCAGAGGGACCCTGTTTAAATTCAAAAAATGATGCCGTTGAACTCTGTTCCAGCTCTTGGAAATCTTTGATAATTTTTATTGCGCTCTCTATACCTAAAACTGCATCTATTCGGTGAGCAATAGCATCAGCAAAGGATTTATGAATATAACCTGAAAAGGAAGGTAATTTTAAAATTTCTTGAATACAAGCCCAAAATCTATCTTTGGTGTGTGGATGAAGCGTGATCAACAATTTTAAAAACATTTCATAAGCAACTTTAATATTTTCAGTACTTTTTTTAAGATTATTTTCAATTAGAAATTTAATTATAGTACTTAACCCTTGAAATATTGAGTTGGCATTTTGCAAATTATCTTGATGTACACTATAAAGAGTAAGCTTATTTATATACCTGCCTAAAATTAATTTTGCTTGTAGTAAATCTCCGCGTAATTTAAGTTCACTAACCTGATCTAATTTATTTTCATCTGTAAATCTTTGTATATTGTACATTTCGACAACTTTCTTCATATTTACCTTTTTTATTCTATTTTATTTTCCCTCCTTTTAATTAGCTATTTGTTCCTTAGAAAAATATATCAAAATTTTATTAATTTAATATTAAAATTATTTGATGGTTTAATGTCGATCAGAGATTCTGTTCTTGTTTCTGGTTGTATTTTTCTATATAATAGAGCAAGCTTAAGAGGATATTATTTATTGACAAGGAGAAAATTATGAAAAAATTTCTTATGAATCCGTTTTCTGTATTGTCTTCAACTCAATTTCGTTTAAGCCGTTTTTCTTATATTCCTAACTATTTATCATGGCTGATGAATACACTTAATCAACATCAGGGAAAACTGTTATTTATTGTGACCAATCAACTCTTTAACAACGCTCTTGGCGCTGTAGTCAATAATTCTTTTGCAAATCCTGTACAAAGGAGTCAACTTTTATTAGAAGGTGAATCCACTTCCAGTTTTATATCCGATTTTAATGGCGCGTGTGGGTTTTCTAGCTCTGATGAAAAAGAATTCAATTACACTAAAATTAGTATGGACACGATTTGTAACATAACTCAAGCTTATGGTTTCAACGTTACCGATGAGGCCATCCAATGTATCAAAAATTTTATAGATGCTCATTGTTCACCCTCTGGTAATCACTCGTTTTATGGGCTTGGTGATATAGGCACAGGTATTTTCATAATGGGCGTTTTAATCGCCATGGTACTTTTAAAATGTTGTGATACTACCCCTGGAGCAATGGTCGCACCTAGCACCACAAGACATGATACTGGGTCACCGGGTACACCAGCCTCAGGTTCTATTCACTCGGGATCATCTGGCGGGTATCGAATATTGACGTCACCTAGATCTAGAACGAGTGTTGTATCTCCCGGCGCTGATTCCCCCTCCCCAACGTCAAGCTTATAACACCAACACGGCATAGAGGTTCGAACCAGAATAGAAAATGTTTGATTCAAAAAGATAAAAGGTTACCGTTCACGAGAATGAATATGCATACGCAGAATCTACCCCGTGAACGATTACGATAAAACAGTAGTCCTTTTCGAACTTTGGCCCAATCGAAAATGCTTGCGGCAAGTTGAAATATATCTTTCATTGCCGCCTATTTCAATCTGACTGCCTTCACGAACCGCCCTACCCGATTCGTCAATTCGCATGTTCATAATAGCTTTTTTACCGCAATGGCAAATAGTTTTAATTTCTATCAGTTGATCGGCTAAAGCCAGTAAATAGAGACTACCTTCAAAAGGTTCTGCTTGAAAATCAGTGCGTAAACCATAAGCCAAAACCGGAATGTTGAGTTGATCAGTGATATAAGTCAATTGATGGACTTGATTTTTGGAAAGGAAATGAGCTTCGTCAACTAAAATACATTTGATATTGGAATTTTTAGCAACAGCCATTTGTACTAATTGAAAAACATCTTGTTTAGCCTCTAAAGCCACCGCTTCTTTTTGTAATCCCAACCGAGTAGTGACTTTTCCTGTGCCGTAACGATTATCAATACTGGGAACAAATAGCAGGGTATCCATTCCCCTTTCATTGTAATTATGGCTAGACTGCAATAAAACGGTACTCTTACCAGCGTTCATTGCGGAATAATAAAAATGTAATTTAGCCATAGGCGAATTATACCGTGAGTTCAGCCGCGGCGAAACAACGGAACCCATAGTGTATTCCAGGGAATGCTATCTGATTTTATCGACCAAATGGATAATATCAAAAACCAGAAATAAATAATCACCAAAAAACCGACAATCATCATGCTTAAACTAAGTGCTTGGCGTAGGTGCGACGCTGGATAGCGTTTAACGATTTTATAGGCAAGCAGGGTGCTCCAAAAGGCTGTACCGATTAGTAAAATATATTTGAGTTCACTAACCCATATAAAACCTATATTGGCGTATTTTTGCAGTATGCTGGTTGTGTTTGCCAATAAGCCGATAAATATGCTGCAACCTGCCAGGGGAACCAAAGATAAAGTGTAGTGGTTAAATTGAGAGAGAGAAAATCGGCCAGTGATTCTAACCGCAGTACCGATTAGGCTGGTCAAAATAGCTCCTATGAACAAGCCTATCAATAAAATATAAGAGACAACTTCCATGCCGTAGATCCAACTAAAGACATCATCTCGCTCAGGATAGTGGGTAAGTAGCCACCAGGGTGCGTTGGTTTTAAAAACGGTAGTGATTTGATGAACTAAAAACCAGGAATCAATTATATCTCTATAATGCATAAACCAGAAACTGGTGGACCACTGAAAAGCTCCTAATGCCAGCCCGCACAAACCAAATATAATCAATAGGCTGTCAAAAGCATTATTTTTCCGGCTACCATTAACAATAATTTCTTTATTAGGTGAACGAGAGGTAAATTGAATAGCATTTTTTGCAACGCCACATTTCCCACACATCAAACAATTAGCTGCTCCAGACATCTTAGGCAAGGGTAATAATGTCGGACATCTGACATTATTGATCTGGCGTATTTGATCTTCCCCCCAAGGCTTTTGCATGGGTTGATACCATCCAGGAGCAAGCCTGGCCAACAAGTTAAATACACCGGTCACCGGACATAAATACTTACACCAAACTCGGCCGGATTTACCATAAACAAAGCCAATCACTATAGCAACTACTGTTGAGCCGCCTAATATGAGTAGGGTAGGTTTAGAATATTGATAGACGCTGATCATTTGTCCATAGATTGTCGTTAAGCCAAAAGCAACAAACGGCCAACCATTCCACCGAATCCAGCGAGGGATACTTTTCTTAAAACCGTGTTGATTGGCCAATTCAGATAAAGCTCCTTCAGGACAGAGCACCCCACACCACAACCGGCCAAAAAATAGCATGCTTAGCAATACAAACGGCCACCAAATACCCCAAAATATGAATCCAGCAAATACCGCTAAATGATTAAATAAAGTTGCCGACTCATCGGGCAGCGACACAAAAACCGGAACCACCAACAGTAAGGCATAAACTAAAATGATCACCCATTGAATATAGCGAATCAATTTTTGCTGTTGTGCTAACCAATACCCAATACGAGCTAATTTAGGATTTTGCTGCATATCCAGGGACCTTTTTGGTGTTTAGTAAAAAATACACCACAATCCAATAACTGCAATACACTAGAATATCCATTAAAGATGGCGCCGGTCGATATCCCACAAAACTAGTTAACAAGGGACTGATCACACTCTGATTACTGATTAAGAACGAAGTATCCCAAAACCGATTGTATAATGCAGGTAAATAACCCGATAAAATTAGCTGATCAATACAGCTCAATACTAACCCGCCACCCAATAGTAACAATAAGATTTCGGTTATTTTGAAAAAAAATCGCCAAGAAAAAATTTTATTGCCCAATTGCAATAAAAAAATAGTAGCAATTGCCAACAATACGCCCAGCGCTAAGATGCCAATCATGGTAACGGAACAATCTCCAGAATGACTAAAACCTAATGCGTAGATAAAGATGCTGGCTTCACTGGCCTCTCTAGCGATCGCAACCGAGGCTACAGTAAAAATAGCAATATTTCTATAGCGAGTCGAGCTATTTTTATCAAGAGATTGATACATGTTCGATTTGAGCACTTTGCCATTGCGACGCATCCATTTCACCATATAGACAATCATTCCGGCTGCGATCAAAGTCATACCGGCTTGAAATAAGGTTGCGGCGGTGGGTGACAAAATGTGGCTGGCGGTGATTAACATAAAGCTGAGCAAGATGGCACACAACAATCCGCAGACAATGCCTAAACCTAAAAATAAAAATCCAGAACCTTGCTTGGTTTTGGATTGAGCTAACCAGCTATAAATAACCCCGACTACCAACAATGCCTCGACGCTTTCTCGCCATACAATAAATAAAATTTCTGAATAATTTAAATTAGCAGCAACACTATGCGCAGGAGTAGCTGCTGTTGGCATGGTTTTGGCAGGATTGGCATTCTTTAATTCCACTGCAGTTTTAACCAACAAAGTCGCTGGTTTGACGTGATTATTAAAATCATTAAAAAAAATATAACTCCCGGCAGCTAAACCTATTTTAAAAGTTTTATCGCCATTCGCATAAATTTCAACTGAAGTATCCGAATTCTCAAGTTCAATTGGCGCCGATGTTTTATTGATAACATGAATGATAAAAGGGGTATTTTCGGGAATAGGATTAGGAAAAAATTCGATGCCGGTAGCAGTAACCACTGCAGAAATCACTATAGGAGCCTCAGTTTTTGCAGCTACCGGACCGACCCATAATAAACTGAGCATCAATAACCAAGAGCAGCAAATCCGGCTAAACATTTTTGCTTTAATAACCGCCTAATTTACCTAAACCAGACCATTTAAATAGATAACTTTGTTTAAAATGCCAATCGACAAATTCAGTTCCTAATATTTTGGTATCGGTGTCGGTATGCCAACCAAAATTAGGACTGGTCTTGGCTTCAAAGGTGACCACGTAGAATCCCGGTCCCTTAAGTTTTACATTATCTCCATAATGCGCTCCATCAGAGGCGACCATAGGCATTAATTTACATCCGCCACAGTTTAATGGTCGCGAATCTCCAATTTTCTGAATAGTATAATTAATATCGACATTCGGCAGCCAATCTCCTGGCGCAAATCCTCGTGCTTTCAAGTTGGTTTTTGCATGAACATCCATTTCTAGGTGAATGTCGGATTGATTGCGTGGCAGCATCATGCCTGCTGGCGACATGGTGATCGGTTGTAAATAAACTGCGCCGACGCTTAATTGTGGAGGAATCGCCATTGAGTTAACCAAAGGAATAGTTGCATGAGTATTTTGTGCTATTTTGCTTGCGCTATTTAAAATTTGCGGACAGGCGGGATTAATATCCTCCGCATTATTCGATTGGTTTTTAGCATCAACTTGTGGTAAAGCGCAAAGCGGCGTTTCTGCCGCTATGGCCGGGGTAACACTAATAATACAAAGTGCGCACAAGGCATTTTTAAAATTTTTCATAACGACTCCATAAACAATTTAAGTTTAATGATAATGATTCTCATTATCATTTGCAAGTGTATAGCGTGTTGTTTATGTTTGAATTAGATTATTGACCATTTTATCGTTAGTCGATAAAATGGTCGTGTGGACAAAAAACGATATTTAGCTCCTATTGTTGAAGAAATTTGTTTCTCGCGGGGAAAAATGGCTTTCGTCTCTGGACCTCGTCAAGCCGGAAAAACCACCATGGCTAAACAATTGCTAAAGCAGCGCGGCGCTGGTCACTATTATAATTGGGACGAACTAAAATTCCGACGAATATGGACCAAAGACCCTTCCCAGATTATTCCTATTTCGAATAGCTCAAGCTCAGTTAAACCATTAATTATTTTAGATGAAATTCATAAAGCCAAATTGTGGAAGAGATCATTAAAAGGAATATATGATACCCACGAAATTCCTTTCGACATTTTGGTAACTGGCAGTGCTAGGCTGAACGTCTATCGCAAAGGCAGTGACAGCTTAATGGGGCGTTATTACCATTTTCGCCTACATCCTTTCTCATTAAGCGAAATGTCTCGAAATAATCAATGGATTCCCGAAGAAAATTTACTAACAGCCATATTGACCCGCACAAAACCGGCGACTACCCAATCTCGCGAGTATTTGCATCAGTTATATGAATTCGGGCCCTTTCCAGAACCATTATTTGCGGGTTCAAAACGTATCTTAAACTTGTGGCAAAAAAATCGCGTTGAAAAAATTATTAGAGAAGATTTGCGGGATTTAAGCCGACTGCCGGAATTGAGTCAAATCGAAATGCTTGCCGCATTACTACCCGAACGAACCGCACAACCGTTCAGTACTCGTTCGCTGAGTGAAGATTTAGAAGTTTCTTATACTACTATCAGACGGTGGATGAATTATCTAAAAGAACTTTACTATTGTTTCGAATTAAAGCCCTATTCCAAATCTTTACCACGATCCATTAAAAAAGAAGGCAAATTATATTTATGGGATTGGAGTGAAATTGAAAATGAAGGAGCACGGTTTGAAAACTTAATTTCCGGACATCTACTGAAATATTGTCATTACCTTTCGGATGCAGGTTATGGCGCTTTTGAGCTATATTATTTAAAAAATAAGGACAAAAAAGAGATCGATTTTTTAATTGTGAAAGATAAAAAACCTTGGCTCCCCATAGAGGCAAAATTAAATCACGATGCCCCTAGCGAAAACTGGGGTACCTTTGCCGCTTATTTGGCATGCCCTTACTCGATTCAAGTTACCAAAAAATCTGGAATATTTAAATTAATTCAAAAAAATGCCGTGCAGGTCTTGTTGATCAGTGCGGATGAATTTCTGAATTATCTAATTTAAAAACATTGCTACCATGACAGCGTTTTTCGAGAGCAATGCGCCAGGTTATCGCCTATATGCTTACGCAGGAATGTTTTTGCTGATATCATGCTCATTTTACTTGGGATGATTCATTGCCTTGAAAAAAACTGAATTAAAGAATGCCGGTTTGAAAAAAACCACTCCTCGAATGAAAATTCTTCATTTTCTGGAAAAATCTGATCCTCGACACGTCAGCGCTGAAGAGCTTTATAAAAAGTTATTGGAGGCGGGGGACGAAGTAGCTTTGGCTACCATCTACCGAGTTTTAACTCAGTTTGAAAAAGCTGGACTGGTAAAGCGGCATAATTTTGAAGGGGGTTATTCCCTTTTTGAATTGGCTGAAAGAGAACATCATGATCACATGTATTGTGTAAAATGTAACAGTATTGAAGAATTTCGGGATGACGCAATCGAGGTCCGCCAAAAAAAAATCGCTGCTAAAGCGAGGTTTCATATGACTGATCACAACCTTACCTTGTACGGAATATGCCGCAAATGCGACAAAAGTAATTCGTAATCGTTCACGGTGTGGATGAGAACGGCCAATATTACTCCAGATTTGACGAAAAATCAGCCGTTCTACGTATGCATATTCATTCTCGTGAACGATTACAGTAATTCGCCATAAGCGGCGCAGGGATGGATAGCTCGAACTGACGAGCTTTGGTCCCCTATTTTACCACCACCACCATCTTCGATCCCCTCTTATCAACGCCACAATAATGGCAATGATAAAGAGAATAAGAAAAATGTAGAAAATGACTTGCGCAAAGCCCAAAGCAGTTCCTGCAATGCCACCAAATCCTAAGGCAGCGGCTATGATCGCAATGATGAGAAATATTACGATTAATCCTAACATAACCCACCTCCTTTAATTTATACCTCATGTCTTTAATAATAGCATATTTTATTATCAAAAATCGACGGCAAGGTCTCCCCACTGACGTTGCAACAAGGTCATAGCGGCTATCGCCGCTGTTTCGGTCCTAAGAATTCGCGGTCCGAGCCAAAGCGGTTGGACTCCAGTTTTTTTTGCATGATTTATTTCCTGTTCCGAAAATCCTCCTTCCGGACCAATGATTAAAGTTAGCCGCTGCATGGGCTGAGTGGTTTCAGGCAGAACGTATTTTGCCATCGGATCGCATATAAAACCTATTTCAATCGATTGCTCTAAAAAAGCTGTAAAATCGACCACTTTGTTAATCTTAGGGACTCGGCATCGACCGGATTGTTCACTGGCGCTGATCGCTATCTTACTCCAATGTTCCAGCCGGTTTTCTAAACGTTGTTCCTTAAGCCGAACACCGCAGCGCTCACTGATTAAAGGAGTGATTTCATTGACTCCCAGTTCTACCGACTTTTGAATAGTGAAATCCATCCGCTCGGCCCGTGAAATAACTTGTCCTAAGTGGATAGACAATGGCGACTCGGTTTCAGAGGGATCGAACTCATGGATTTGAATAACAGCCAATTTTTTACGCCGGCCATCTAAGCGGGCTGAAAAAGAACCGCCTTCGCCATTAAAGACCTGCAAAGGCTCACCTTCTTTCAACCTCAAAACAGATAGCAAGTGATGACTAGCGGCTGGGTCCAAAATAACAATGGAATTTTTAGAAAGCGGCTGAGGGTAAAAAATCCGGGCGACCATTTTAAGATTGAGCTTTTTTCTTTGTTCGGCTCCAGCCCTTGATAGCCGTTTGGCGAGCACGAGCTACAGTCAGCTCATTGGCAGGCGCATCGCGGGTGATGGTTGAACCCGCACCGATTGTGGCGTTTTCACCAATAGAAACTGGAGCTACTAGTGACGTATTAGAGCCAATGAAAGCGCCATTATTGATATGCGTGGTGTTTTTATTGACCCCATCATAATTACAAGTAATAGTTCCGGCTCCAATATTCACTCCACTGCCAATCATTGCATCTCCCAAATAACTTAAATGTTGTGCTTTGGTATCGACACCTATTTTTGATTTCTTTACCTCAACAAAATTTCCAATTTTAACTCCAGAAGCCAAATAGGTTTCCGGACGAATTCTAGCGAAGGGGCCTATTTGGCAATCATTAGCAATAACGGCTCCTTCAATAAGGCTGTTCGCTAGCACCGTGACGTTTTCGCCAAGTTCCACATCTTTTAAAATAACATTGGGGCCGATAATACTGTTTTTACCAATTTTAACCTGGCCTTCTAAAATTACGTTAATATCAATAAAAATATCCGAGTCGGCCTGAACCTCGCCTCGAATATCTAAACGGTTGGGGTCTGCAACAGTGACCCCTTGCTGCATTAAAGCCATAGCTGCTTGATATTGATAAATCCTCTCTAAAGCAGCCAATTCCAGACGGTCATTGATACCACGTACTTCCTCATTCGAACCCGGCTTGGAACCAAATACTTGACAACCTTGACTGACTGCCAGGGAGATAATATCCGTTAAGTAATATTCCTGTTGTTGGTTATGGTTTTTAACTTGCGGCAACCATCGCTTTAGCGCTTGAGAGGTAGCTGTCATAATGCCGGTGTTAATTTCCCGGATCTGACGTTGCTGTAAATCGGCGTCTCTTTGCTCAACAATTGCAACAATTTGACCAAGATCATTTCGAATAATTCTACCGAAGCCGTGAGGATTGGCCATTTCCGCTACAATTAAACCTAATTGGTCGGACGGGGTATTTTCTAATAACATTTTTAACGTATCCACAGAGATTAATGGCACATCTCCATAGAGGATTAAAACCCGTTCGTGATCAGGGCAAAAAGGCAGAGCTTGCATGACCGCATGGCCAGTACCCAACAATTGCGGCTGTTCCACCCAGTTAACCGGCAAATGGGATAAAGCCTGAGAGACAATGTGCCCGCCATTACCGTAAACAATATGAATTGCCTGGGGCTGAAGCTTTTGGGCCGTTAAAACAACTCTTTCCAAAAGTGTTTTACCCCCAATAGGATGCAGTACCTTCGGGGTTTCCGACACCATTCGCTGTCCCTTGCCAGCGGCTAAAATTATGATGTGTAAACCCATTCAGTCTACCTATGTTTCATGACGTTTACGTAACGCGCGAATCGCACGGAGTTGTGCTGTTGCTTCGGCCAGTTCAGTCAACGCTGTGGAGTATTCAATGCCGGCTTTCCGTTCACTCAAGGCTTTTTCGGCATGTTCGATGGCAGCTTGAGCAGCAGCCTCATCCAAATCAGCGGCTCGGACTGCAGTATCAGCCAAAATAGTCACGATTTTTGGTTGAACTTCCAGCATTCCGCCGGAAATATAAAAAAACTCTTCTTGCCCTTCCGCCAATTCGGCTCGCACTTGGCCTGGTCTTAAGGAAGTCAACAAAGGAGTATGGCCAGGGTAAATACCTAACTCACCAACATTGCCGGTCACCGATAGGAATTTAACTGTTCCATGAAACAGTTCTTTTTCAGCGCTAACAATGTCTAATTGCATCGTTTTTTCTGCCATGGTAACTTTTCACCTTAATTTATAAGCCGGTAAGTAACCGTCATTGCGACCCGGAGCCATAGTGAGGGGAAGCAATCCAGTTCGAACCCTTGTAGAAATTTCTGTGCTGATTGCCTCCCCTCGCTATGCTCCGGTCGCAATGACAGCACGGCTACACGGCTTCTATTATAGTTTATAACTTCTTCGCCTTCTCAACCGCTTCTTCAATTGATCCAACCATGTAGAAAGCTTGTTCAGGCAAATGGTCGTAATCTCCTTGCAGGATTCCTTTGAATCCTTGGATGGTTTCACGTAAAGGCACGTATTTTCCTTGTTGTCCGGTAAATACTTCAGCTACGAAGAAGGGCTGAGATAAAAATCGTTCAATCTTACGAGCACGGCGGACAATGGATTTATCTTCTTCGGATAATTCGTCCATACCTAAAATCGCAATGATATCTTTCAATTCTTTATATCGTTGCAAAGTTTCTTGAACACGCCGGGCAACACCATAATGCTCATCACCGACAATCAAGGGGTCCAGCTGCCGGCTGGTGGAGTCTAAAGGATCGATTGCTGGGTAAATGCCACGTTCAGCAATTTGACGCGATAATACTACCGTAGCATCCAAGTGAGCGAAGGTGGTTGCTGGGGAGGGGTCTGTTAAGTCATCGGCAGGAACGTAAACGGCTTGAATAGAAGTGATTGAACCAGTTTTAGTAGAAGTAATTCTCTCTTGCAACTGTCCCATTTCTTCAGCCAAAGTCGGTTGATATCCTACTGCTGAAGGCATACGTCCTAGCAAAGCGGATACTTCGACACCAGCCAGGGTATAGCGGTAAATATTGTCAATAAATAAAAGTACGTCACGGCCTTCATCCCGGAAGTTTTCAGCGATAGTTAAACCTGTCAACGCCACTCGCAACCGGTTTCCAGGAGGCTCGTTCATTTGACCATACACCAAGGATACTTTATCGAGCACCTTAGATTCTTTCATTTCATGGTAAAAGTCATTGCCTTCACGAGTTCGTTCGCCCACACCAGCAAAAACCGAATAACCGCCGTGTTGTTTAGCTACGTTGTTAATTAATTCCATCATGTTAACGGTTTTTCCGACCCCTGCTCCACCAAACAATCCAGCTTTACTACCTTTGGCTAATGGGCACAATAAATCAATCACTTTAATGCCGGTTTCCAGTAATTCAGTACTGCCGGTTAATTCAACAAAAGAAGGTGGCTTACGATGGATTGATTTTGAGGTAGCCGCATTAATCGGGCCTGCTTCGTCAATCGGTTCACCCAGAACATTCATGATTCTTCCCAAGGTAGCTGTTCCTACTGGAACCGTTATTGGGTGACCGGTATTGATCACTTCAGCCCCTCGAGATAAACCTTCAGTGACTCCTAGGGCAATCGTACGTACGGTGTTATCGCCTAATTGTTGCTGAACTTCCAAAGTAATGTTGTGCGATTCAATCCGCAAAGCATCCATAATTTTGGGCAAATTTGCTTCAAATTCTACGTCAACAACTGCGCCGATAATTTCTACCACTTTACCATTGGATGGATTGTTCATATTTACCTCTCACTCGATTGCTGCTGCACCGCCAACAATCTCCGAGATTTCTCGGGTTATGCTGGCCTGGCGGGCTTTGTTGTAAACAGTTTGCAACTCTTTAATTAATTCACCTGCATTTTCTGTGGCGCTTTTCATGGCGACCATTTGGGCAGATTGGAAGCAGGCGATATTTTCAATAACCGCTTGATATACTTGTGATTCGATATACCGCACTAGTAACTTATCCAACAATTCCTTAGCGGAGTCCGGTTCATATAGGTAATCCCAACGACCACCGGTTTCATTTTCTTCCGATCCAGAATCTATCAAGGGCAACAACTGTCTAATCGTCGGCTTTTGGGTCATGGTGTTAACAAATTCATTATAAGCAATATAAATTGCATCAATTTTTCCTTGATCGAACTGATCTAGCACCACCTTAACGACCCCAACTAAATCCTGGACAGCCGGTTTATCACCAATATTTTCGGTCACTCCGAGTATTCCAGCCGCATACCGCTTAAAGAATAACCGGCCCTTACGGCCGATCAAACATAAGTCATGCTGAATACCACCCTGGGTTTGTTCCTGCATAAACTTTAATAATGAACGAAATAGATTGATGTTTAGTCCGCCGCATAATCCTCGATCGCTAGTCACCACAATTAAACCGACCCTTTCATATTTTTCTTTGGCGTTTAAGTAAGGATGATGATATTCGCTGCTGCTTTGAGCCACGTGTCGAATGACTTGACGAATTTTAGTCGCATAGGGACGCGAAGTCGCCATGCGTTCTTGAGCTTTACGCATCTTGCTGGCCGCTACCAATTCCATAGCATGAGTTATTTTTTGGGTGTTTTTAATGCTATTAATTTGGCTGCGTATTTCTCTTGTTTGTGCCATCAGCAATACCCAATTATTTTTTTCACTAAACCTATCCTCATCTTGTTGCTCATTTTATTCTTGAATTAATATGCCTGGGTTTTTTTGAATTGTTCCACAGCGGCATGCATCTTACTTGCAATATTATCGTTTAGTTCCGGCTTGGCGTTGATTTCACTTAACAAATCCGCATGCTGATCTCTTAAGTAACTTAATAAAGCCTCATTAAAATCACGAACTTTCTTTAGTTCAACTGTATCTAAATAGCCTTTTTCAGCGACAAACCAGCTAAAAGCAATTTCGGCCACCGACAAGGGACTATATTGTTTCTGTTTTAACACTTCCACTAAACGCTGACCGCGTTCCAATTGCTTACGAGTTGTCTCATCTAAGTCGGAAGCGAATTGAGCAAATGCCTCTAATTCCCGGAATTGAGCTAATGCTAAACGCAATGAACCAGCCAATTTTTTGATAATATGGGTTTGCGCTGCACCACCCACACGAGAAACTGATAGACCAGAGTTAATCGCTGGACGGATACCTGAATTAAACAAATTAACATCCAAGAAAATTTGCCCATCAGTAATCGAAATGACGTTGGTTGGTACGAAAGCCGATACGTCACCCGCTTGAGTCTCGATAATAGGCAACGCTGTCAGAGACCCAGTTTTGCCTTTTACCTTTCCTTGAGTCACTTGCTCGACGTATGCGGCGCTAACTCGAGCTGCTCTTTCTAATAATCTGGAATGTAGATAGAAAACGTCGCCGGGATAAGCTTCTCGTCCGGGTGGACGTCGTAATAACAATGAAACTTGCCGGTAAGCCCAAGCTTGTTTAGTTAAATCATCATAGATAATTAAAGCGTCTTCCCCTTTATCGCGGAAGTATTCTCCCATGGAACAGCCAGAGTATGGAGCAATGTACTGCATGGCGGCTGAGTCCGCGGCGCTGGCGGCGACAATGATGGTGTGAGCCATGGCGCCATGTTCTTCCAATTTTCTAACCACATTCGCAATCGAAGAGGCTTTTTGGCCGATGGCTACGTAAATACATTTAACACCGGTATTTTTTTGATTGATAATAGCATCCAAGGCAATGGCGGTTTTACCGGTTTGGCGGTCGCCGATTATTAGTTCACGCTGGCCTCGGCCAATGGGCACTAAGGCGTCAATGGATTTAATACCGGTTTGCATCGGTTGGTTAACTGATTGACGGTGAATCACACCAGGGGCTACTTTCTCAATCGGTGAAGTTTCGGTAGCGTTGATTGGACCATTGCCATCAATGGGTTCACCTAGGGCATTAACGACTCTTCCCAACAGTCCCTCACCTACCGGCACTTGGAGAATACGTCCAGTGCAGCGGGCAACCATGCCTTCTTCTAAATGCTCATAATCACCTAACACTACTGCGCCTACGGAATCGCGTTCCAAGTTTAAAGCT
>JAFEDN010000170.1 GCA_018241585.1 Pseudomonadota bacterium
TCCTCTTAAAGCAGTTTTACATATTACTAAGTATTACTTACTATTACTAAGCTGTCAATTCTTAATAATATAATATATAAAAAATACCTTTTCTAGTCATACTATATTTTTTAAATAGCAGTACATTCTCACGGCTGATACCTAATTCACGGGCAAGTTTGGATTTCTGTTCACCTTGCTGGTTTCATTGCCGTAAGGCGGTTATCTGCTGAGGCGACAGTGATTTTTAGTGGCCTCGATAAGCACCTCGTTGTTTAGCCAGTGCGATGCCTTCTCGTTGTCGTTCTCGAATGAGGGCACGCTCAAACTCGGTAAAGGCTCCCATGACTGATAACATTAAGTGCGCCATCGGTAAATCTTCGCCGGTGAAAGATAAATTTTCTTTGACGAATTCGATGCGGATACGTTGCTGAGTTAGCTTCTGCGCCAAGCGGCGCAGATCGTCAAGATTACGTGCCAGACGGTCCATACTATGCACCACGGCCGTATCGCCTTGTCGTATGAAGGTTAACAAGGCTTCCAGTGTGCGATGTGAAGTAATTGTTTTACTGTGCAAGCAAGATAAGACCTGTTGTTCAACAACAAGGACGAGATGTGTAAGGATGTATGACATTAGGAAACTATCAAATTGTATTCCTCCTCTTCTTATTGTAAACCAATGGAATAATCTTGGACAATTACTGAAGCAATGAAATATCTGCGACTTGAGTAAACAGTTGATGTAAAGCAGCTAAAAGAGCTAGACGATTAGCTCTTTTGGCCGGATCATCAACCATCACCATGACTTTATCAAAAAACAAATCAACGGGTTCTTTTAAAGAAGCTAATTGGCTTAGCGCTTGAGTATAATCCAATTGATTGTAGAGCTGTTTGACAATATTGGTTTGCAGTTGCAGTTGTTGCGCTAGCTTTTGTTCGGCTTCATGTTCCAATAAGCCCGGATCAATGGCTTTGAATGACTGAATTTTCGCTTGTTTTTTCAAAATATTACTCACTCGCTTATTGGCAGCGGACAAGGACGCTGATTCGGGAAGGCGCTGAAATTTTTCTACTGCTTCGAGCCGGCGGGCAAAATCTAAAGGATTGGTGATGCCGCGAGCCGATACCGCTTCAATTTGTTTACTATTGAAACCTAATTCCAAGTACCAAGCATGCAGCCGGTTGATGGTAAATTCTAAAGTTTGTTTTACTACGTTGCTGTTAGGTAAGTGATGGTGATAATTTTGTTGGGCGTGATTAAATAATTGCTCTAAATCTAAGTCTAATTTACCTTCGATTATGATACGCACTAAGCCTAAGGCGGCTCGCCGCAAAGCAAATGGGTCTTTATCTCCAGTGGGGATTTGATTGATCCCGAAAATTCCGATTAAAGTATCGATTCGATCTGCTAAAGCAACGATTTTACCCGGCATGCTGCTAGGTAATTGATCTTTTGAAAAACGAGGATAATATTGTTCTTTTAAGGCTAAGGCGACTTCTTCCCCTAGGCCATCGTTTAACGCGTAATAATATCCCATGACGCCTTGCAGGCTGGGAAATTCCCCAACCATCTCGGTAAGCAAATCACATTTAGCAAGTTGCGCGGCTTTCAAGGCGCTTTCTGCTGGAAACTCTAAGCGTGAGGCAATGAATCCGGCTAGTTTTACAATACGCTCAGTCTTATGAGCCAAACTCCCTAATTGTTTTTGAAAAATGACGTGTTCTAAATGGAGCAGTCTGCTTTCCAAGGAGCTGGCCAGGTCTTTCTGGTAGAAAAAAGCGGCATCAGATAAGCGTGCATTTAAGACCTTTTCGTTACCATGAATCACTAAGGCTGGGTCTTTACTGATGATATTGCTAATCAATACAAAGCAAGATTGTAATTGCTGGTCTTTATAAACGGGGAAATATTTTTGATTAACCTTCATGGAAGTAGTTAATACTTCTGGAGGGACTTTTAAAAAGTGTGGGTCAAAATGTCCAACTAATGCGACCGGCCATTCAACTAAAGCAGTGACTTCTTTTAATAAATCGGGATCGTCGTCTACCTGATAACCTGTAGGAGTCGTTTTGGCTATGGCTTGTTGAATGAGCTTCATTCTATCTTCAAAATTAGGGATTACGTACCCGGTTTTAACCAGCAGTTGTTCATAATCTTTGGCTTCGCGAAGCAAAATCTTTTCAGGGTGGAGATAACGATGTCCATAAGTATATTGGGTGGCTGCTATATCGAAAAAACGGCTGGGTACTACTGCTGATCCTAACATCAATACGACCCAATGTACCGGTCGGGCAAAAGCGGCTTCATGTCCCCCCCACCGCATGGGTTTTGGAATCGGCAATTGGCTAAGTGCTTGGGATGCTAGTTGCGGAACAATGTCTAGGGTTTTCTGGCCTGGTTTTTGGCCTTTATAGTAAAGCCGGTTATCTTTTTCTTTCAATTCCTCGACCGTTGCACCGCAGGATTTTGCAAAACCTAATGCTGCTGCGGTCGGCCGGCCTTGATCATCGAATGCTTGTTTATAAATAGGTCCTTGCTTTTCTATTACCGTAGGCGGCTGTTCTAAAGGTACTCCGGTCATATAAACAGCTATTCTTCTGGGAGTTGCCAATACCCGGGTACTACTTGGTGTTAATTGATGGTTTGCTAAGAGTTCTAAAAATCGTGCGGCCAATTCAGTGGCGAGTAAATCAACGGCTCTGGTAGGGAGTTCTTCACAGCCAATTTCAAATAATAATTCACTTGACATTATCGGCCCTCAATAAAGGGAAACCCATACGTTCGCGTGATTGGTAATAAGCTTGAGCCACGGCTTGGGCTAGCTTGCGGATGCGCAACATGTATCGTTGCCGTTCGGTCACGGCAATGGCTCGTCTGGCGTCTAATAAATTAAAAGTATGAGAGGACTTTAAAACCATCTCGTAAGCAGCTAGGGGCAATTGCTCTAAAATTAACCGTTCTGCTTCTTGCTCGTAGATATCAAATTGTTTGAATAGAGTTTCTACATTGGCAAATTCAAAATTATAGGCTGACATTTCTACTTCATTTTGATGAAAAACATCGCGGTAGGTAATGGTTCCTGAAGGGCTTTGACTCCATATTAAATTGAATAAATTGTCGGTTCCTTGTAAGAACATGGCTAATCGTTCTAAGCCATAGGTCAATTCGCCGCTGACCGGATGACAATCAAGGCCGCCTACTTGCTGGAAATAAGTAAATTGGCTAATCTCCATGCCGTCTTGCCATACTTCCCAGCCTAAACCCCAAGCGCCTAAAGTAGGGGACTCCCAATTATCTTCTACAAATCGAATATCGTGTTCTAATGTGTCAACTCCTAAATGTCTTAAAGAATTTAAATATAATTCTTGAATATTATCAGGTGAAGGTTTAAGCATGACTTGCAGTTGGTAGTAATGTTGCACTCGATTGGGGTTATCGCCGTAGCGGCCATCCGTAGGGCGTCTTGATGGCTGGACAAATATAGCGCGCCATGGTTCAGGACCTACTGCCCTTAAAAATGTGCCCGGGTGGAAAGTACCGGCGCCGACTTCCATATCAAAAGGCTGCAAAATGACACAACCCTGGCTGGCCCAATATTGTTGCAGCATTAAAATCATTCCTTGAAAATTTATTTTATTTTTCATTGTTTCTTGTGAAAATAATCTTGTTTCCTGACTATATCAATATTTTCTGATATCCAGGATCAGTTTAATGTTCGCGTAATGTTATTAAAACCACTGTAGTCCCGCGACTTGATCGCGGGAGCTATTCGAACTGATTGCGGAATTTTAGCGTAACATTTAAAAAATCATTAAAAGATTTATTTTTTAGAAATATCATCCACAGCTTTCATAAATGAATCTTCCTGCGCAGCGCCTGGTATAAAATCAAATTGGGTCATACCTTTATTACTTAAAACAAAGCTGGGTGTCCCCACCAAGTTGAGAGCTTTGGCTAACTCATAATTATCGGTTAATTGTTGTTGAATAGCTGGATCATTGCTATCTTTTTTCAATTGTTCGACATTTAATCCCACTTTTTTGGCGACTTCTTCAATTTTAGCTTCATTCAAACCGCCTGACACTTTGAATAGGGCATTGTGAAATTCTTGATATTTATTTTGTTTAGCAGCGGCTAAAGCCATTTTGGCGGCATTATTGGATTCAGCCCCAAAAATGGGGAATTCTTTAAATATGACTTTTA
>JAFEDN010000171.1 GCA_018241585.1 Pseudomonadota bacterium
AGCCCTGGGTTTTCATGCAAGATCGCGTCGTATTCTGCTTGCGCGCAGGCAGGATTGTCCCGTAATGCTTGTAATTGATAACTGGTCTCGGACCACCAGCGTTGCAACTGAATTCTAGACTGTTGATAGATCAGTTGACCTTGATAGAAAATATTTAATTGATCGCTGTTATTGATGTCTCCTAAAACCGGAGACCATTGCTGAAGGTGATATTTTCTTAAAATCGCATCAACCTGCTCTAAATCGCCGGCACGCACTTGTAGCACAGCGCCTAATTCTTCGGTAAACAATGCCGCGATTGGGTCATTGCCAATAATACCTGCTCGAACCAGTCGATCTAAATTAATATCTACCCCTACTCTTCCCGCAAACATCATTTCACACAAAGTAACAAATAATCCGCCATCTGAACGATCATGATAAGCCAATAATAGCTGTTTCTGCTTCAGCGCTTGAATGGCGTAAAAAAAGTTTTTTAATATGTCAGGGTCATCCACATCCGGCGGACGTTGACTTAATTGACCGTATACTTGCTCCAGCACCGAACCCGCCATGCAATGGCAACCTTCACCCAAATCGATCAATATCAAATGGGTCTGGCCTTGATCTGAACGCAGTTGCGGTGTGGTGGTCTGGTTGACATCCAACACCGGAGCAACGGCAGTCACAATTAAGGAAATCGGGGCAGTAACACTTTTCGGCTCGCCGTCTTCCTGCCAAACAGTACGCATTGAAAGCGAATCTTTTCCAACCGGTATACAAATTCCCAAGGCGGGACATAATTCTAACGCCACCGTCTGAACAGCATCGTATAAACCAGCACCTTCACCTAAATAATCAGGGGCCGCCATCCAGTTAGCAGATAAAGAAATTTTGGTGATATCCTCAATTCTTGCCGCTGCGATATTGGTAATCGCTTCTCCTACGGCCATTCTGGCTGCCGCTGCGGGATGGATTAACGCAATCGCCGGCCGTTCACCAATAGCCATGGCCTCACCTGTTACAGTGCGATAATCGCAACAGGTCACAGCAACATCGGAAACCGGGGTCTGCCAAGGACCAATCATCTGATCACGCGCTACCAAACCAGTAACACTGCGATCACCAATGGTGATTAAAAAACTTTTACTGCCAACGCAGGGAAATTGCAGAACTCTTTGCGCTACCTCTTCAATTGTAAACTCGGCGGTATTAAAACTGGGCATGTTGAACATGACTCTTTGAGACCGGCAAACTAAAGGAGGCATGTCTTCAAATAAAACCGAGGTAGCTAAATTCACCGGGACATTTTTGAAATAGGGGTCTTGCAAAACCAATTGATTTTCTTCAGTGGCTGTCCCCAGAATAGCAAAAGGACATCGTTCGCGATTAGCGATTTGCTTAAACTGTTCAATCTGTTCTGAATCAATAGCTAAAACAAATCGTTCTTGGGCTTCATTGCACCAGATTTCCATTGGTGACATACCAGGAGCTGCATTAGGTATGGAACGCAAATCAATCACTGCTCCTTGATCACTGGCGGCAACAATTTCGGGGATAGCATTGGCCAAGCCACCGGCCCCAACATCGTGGATACTCAAAATAGGGTTATGCTCCCCTAAAGAAAAGCAGGTATTGATCACTTGCTGGCAACGCATTTGCATTTCCGCATTCGCTCTTTGAACAGAAGCAAAATCCAATTGCTCATTGCTTTCGCTTGCTGCTCTTGAAGAGGCCGAGCCGCCACCCAACCCAATGGCCATTGCCGGGCCGCCTAAAACAATAATTTTCGAATCGGCAGTTAGACCTTGTTTTTTTATTTGCGATTCACGGATCGCACCGACTCCCCCGGCAATCATAATAGGTTTATGATAACCGCGGTAAGAGGCCCCATATTCGGTATGCATGATCAGCAATAAGGTTCGAAAATACCCCGCCAAATTAGGACGGCCAAATTCATTATTGAACGAAGCGCCTCCAATAGGAGCCTGTAGCATAATTTCTAAAGGGGAAGCGATTTTGGACGGTCTGCCTGGGTCCACTTCCCAAGGTTGAGGTAAACTGGGTATTTGCAGGTGGGAAACAGCAAATCCTGTCCAACCAGCTTTAGGATAAGCGCCACGGCCGGTTGCCGCTTCATCACGTATCTCACCCCCGCTGCCGGTAGCCGCGCCCGGAAAAGGAGAAATCGCTGTTGGGTGATTATGGGTTTCTACTTTTAAAACTATATGCACCGGTTCAACAATTTCCTGATAGCGTTTACTTTGGGGATCAATGATCCAACGATTGGCGGAGCTACCTTTTAACACCGCAGCGTTATCTTTATACGCGACTAAAACCTGTTGTGGATGCTCTTGATAGGTATATCGAATCATATCAAAAAGAGATTGATCATGATCTTGGGAATCAATAATCCATTGGGCATTAAATATTTTATGCCGGCAATGTTCAGAATTCACCTGAGCAAACATCATTAATTCCACATCAGTCGGATTACGTGCTAAACGTTGAAAACTTTTCAATAAGTATTGAATTTCTGTTTCATTTAAAGCCAAACCCATTTTCTGGTTAGCGATTTCCAGCGCCTTCCGGCCTTGGTTGATGATATCAATCACTACCAAAGGTTGAGGAACATGAGGTTCAAACAATGAATTAAATTGTTTAGGTTCCGTTAAAACAGATTCAGTTAAAGGATCAAAAATAATATTACCAAGCTCTTTAGGATCAATAACTTCTGATAACTGGTAATGAACTCCTCGTAAAATCTGCCGAACTCCTGCGAAACCGCAATTTGTTAACAGTTCAGTGGCTTTAGAAGTCCATGGAGAGATGGTGCCCAATCTGGGAACCACCATAATTCCAGATGCAGGAGGAGCTTCATAGAGCTTAGCTTCAGATTGAAGCAATTTTGATAGATCAACACATTCTGATTCTAAGCCATTGCGCTCACTCTCTAAAAAATACCAGTAATTGGCTGCTATTAATTGTATCTGGGCACGAACAGCTCGAATTTGTTTGTTTTTTTGTTCTAATCGGAATGGAGTATAAGCAGATTGTCCTTTTAGTATGATCATCAGCAATTCCCGCTCCGCGAGCATTGCTTCCTGGTTTTGCTCAAGAGTTCCAACAAGGCCGGAACTCTTGAATGAAGGGAAACGATGCTCCGCTCTCCTCTCCCTTGCGATCCCGCATCAGCAGGAACGAGATTTTTCGATAACCTAAAACTGGGCGAGAATTGCTGTATGATCATTTATTTTTTCTACTTTATTGAGCTTGAGTCTTACCATTTTGGTTTTGGTTCACTGGATTACTATTACCTGGTTGAGTTTTAATCAAATGAACTTTAAACACTAAAGTTTGGTTAGGACCAATTACCCCGCCTGCTCCTTGCTGGCCATAAGCCAAATTGGGCGGAATATAAATTTCCCAGGTAGACCCTACCGGCATAAGCTGTAATGCTTCTTGCCAACCCATAATGACCGCATTGACTGGGAAACTGGCAGGTTTACCTCTTTCATAAGAACTATCAAATACTTTGCCGTCCAATAAACGTCCTTCATAATCTACTGTAACCGTATCGCTTTGGCTCGGCTTCGGGCCAGTACCTGGAGTCAATACTTTATATTGTAAACCTGATGAAGTAGTGCTGACGCCTGGCCGTTTCTTATTCGCGTCCAAGAAAGCATTGCCGATTTGCTGATTTTTTTGTGCGTCCTGCTGCATTTTCGCTTGATATTGGCTGGAAGCTGTGCGCGCAAAATCACGCAGTTCCTGATCAATTTGTTCACTAGACATTTGTACTTTGTTGCCATTTAATGCATCTTGTAAGCCTTGAGCAAAAGCTTGGACATTTACTGTAATTCCGTGAGTTCGAAAAGATTCTCCAGTCTTGGCTCCCATGGCGTAACTGAGACGATCACTTTTATTCGTTAAATCGGCGTTGGCAGCGAGGGTGAACCCACTCCATAGCAGACCCAAACCGACTGCGAATAATTTAATATTTTTATGAATCATTTTTTAATCTCCTTTTTAATAAAACATCCTAAGTCCATTAAGGAATCAGGGACAAAACTGGCAGAAATTTTAACAGGGATTTATTTAAAAAACCACAACTTCCAGTAATTTCCGCTGAAGCGGAAATTACTTCCTGGTTTTGATCAATAGTTCTGGCCAAGCCAGAACTATTGAATGAAGGGAA
>JAFEDN010000172.1 GCA_018241585.1 Pseudomonadota bacterium
TGTGACCCCAAAGATCACCAAAATACTAGGATTGGCAGGTCTAAGCTGTGGTAAGGTTGAAGCAGCCTCTGTTATATCCAATTTATAACCTTTTTTCATCCTAAAATTCCCGTTTTGCAGTATCCTGTTCTATAGTATAGAACATAGGACGACAAAAGTAGCCAATAGTTTTCACGAAACAGAATATGATAATAAATTGCATCAAACAGAATAATTTTCACAAAAAATCCTTACCTGATGAGGGGTCGCAAGAGGTATGAAAGATTCAATTAAACGAAAAATAAGTCCTTTAGCCGGTAAACTAGCACCTAAATCATTGTTGATCAACATCCCACAATTAATCACCGCTTATTACACTCAAATTCCAGACCCGCAAAACCCCACTGAACGGGTGGCATTTGGAACATCCGGTCATCGAGGCTCTGCATTAGCCGGCAGCTTTAATGAACGTCATATTTTAGCGATCACTCAAGCGATTGTGTTATATCGAAAGAACAATAATATAACCGGACCTTTATTTTTGGGAATGGATACCCATGCATTATCCGTACCTGCTTTTGCCAGTGTGATGGAAGTGTTAGCAGCCAATAAAGTTGAAGCTTTTATTGCTGAAGATAATGAATACACACCGACACCAGTCATCTCACACGCCATACTGGTTTATAACCGCAATCGTCAGGATGGCTGTGCCGACGGCATTGTCATTACACCTTCCCATAACCCGCCGCAAGATGGCGGCATTAAATATAATCCGCCTCATGGCGGTCCTGCTGACCCTAAAATCAGTAGTTGGATTGAGAATAAAGCCAATGAATTTTTAGGGAATAATCTAACTGAAGTGAAACGAATTAGTTTTGAGCGGGCTATTCAAGCCGCAACTACCCATCAATATGATTTTTTAAACCCCTATGTCAATGACTTAGAAAATGTATTGGATATGCGAGCTATCAGCCGGTCGGGTTTGCGCATTGGAATTGATCCAATGGGTGGCGCCGGGATTAATTATTGGCGTCCCATTGCCGACCGTTATCAATTGAATATCACTTTGATCAATGATCAAATTGATCCTGCGTTTGGCTTTATATCGGTAGATTGGGATGGTCAAATCAGGATGGACCCTTCCTCACCTTATGCCATGGCAGCGTTAGCAGCCAACAAAAACCAGTTTGATTTGTGTCTTTCCTGTGATACCGATCATGACCGGCATGGCATTATCACACCTAAAGAGAGCTTGTTGCCCAGTAATCATTTTCTGGCTTCGGCTATTTACTATTTATATCAGCATCGTCCACAATGGAGCGAGCAGAGAATCATCGGAAAATCAGTAGTGAGCAGTCAGATTATGGATGCAATTGCCAAAAATTTAACTGTACCGATCTGTGAAGTTCCTGTAGGTTTTAAATGGTTTGTGCAAGGATTGTTGAATGGCGCTTTTGGTTTTTGTGGCGAAGAAAGTGCTGGCGCAGCCTTCTTGCGACGAAATGGACAAACTTGGACCACCGACAAGGATGGAATTGTTACTTGTTTATTGGCTGCTGAAATGACCGCAAAAACCGGCAAAAACCCTGGGGAAATTTATCAGAACTTACAAAATAAATTTGGACATTTTTATTTTCAGAGAATTGATATGCCTTGTGATACGGTTCAAAAGAAATTATTGAAAGAAGCCACCGCCCAAACAATTCAAACGACTCAATTGGCAGGGGAGCCGATTAATCGTATATTAACCAAGGCAATGGGAAATCAAGCGCCCATTGGCGGTGTTAAAGTTTTGGCTACTAATGGATGGTTTGCAGTCCGGCCTTCAGGCACGGAAGAAATTTATAAACTTTATGCAGAAAGCATGCAGAGTCAAGATCATTTAAATCAAATAATTGCAGATGCGCAAGATATCGTAAGTAAATTAATTAAAGGGGATGGCTAAATGGATATCGGAATAATAGGTTTAGGCGTCATGGGGGCCAATTTCGCCTTAAATTTGGCGGATCACGGCTATCGCGTGGTGGGTTATGATATGGACGCCAATAAAGTTGCCAAGTTAAATCGGGAATTGAATGGCAAGCAGACCATTCAGGCAGTATCTGACATCGCCGAATTCGTGCAACTTTTACGTAGACCTCGAAGTATTTTATTGCTGGTCCCGGCCGGGTCTGCAGTTAGTTCAGCTATTTTAGCTTTAATTCCTTATTTGCAGGCAGATGATTTGATCATTGACGCTGGTAATTCTTATTTTAAAGACACCGATGGAAGGGCTGAGCAGCTTAAAGCACAAGGAATTTTATATTTAGGAATGGGTATTTCAGGTGGCGAATCAGGAGCCCGTTTAGGCCCTAGCCTGATGCCAGGTGGACCACTGAAGGCGTACGCGCAAGTGCAGCCCATGCTTGAAGCGGTTGCCGCCAAAGCTAACAGCGAGCCATGTGTGGCTTATTTGGGGCAAGGTTCATGCGGTCATTTTGTTAAAATGGTTCACAATGGTATTGAATATGCCTTGATGCAGTTGATTGCAGAAACCTATGCATTAATGAAATTGGCTTTAAATTATAGCAATGAAGAGCTGAAAAATGTTTATCTTCAATGGAATAATAGTGAACTGAATAGCTATTTATTGGAGATCACTAGCCATATTTTCGATAAAATAGATCAACAAACTGGTACGCCATTAATTGACTTAATTTTGCCGGCAGCGGAACAACATGGCACAGGTATTTGGACTTCTCAAAGTGCTTTAGAACTGCAGGCGCCAACTCCCACTATCGATATCGCGGTTATTATGCGCAATTTATCGGATTATAGAGTACAACGAGCCGAGGCCAGCCGCTTGTATCCGTGGGCTGGAAGTTTACAGGAAGAGCCGGGAGTTTTTATTGATTTATTAAAAAATGCTTTATTTGCTGGTTATATCATTGCTTTTGCCCAAGGCTTCGCACTGTTTTCTGCTGCTTCTAAACAATATGGTTATCAGTTGGATTTAGAGGTAATTGCAAGAATTTGGCGGGGAGGTTGTATTATTCGAGCTGGTTTATTAGAAAGCATCCGCAAGGCTTACAGTGCCCAACCGGATTTAAGTAATTTGTTGCTGGATGCACATTTGGCTGAATTATTAAAGAAGAGTCAAGAAAGTTTACGCCGGGTGGTCTGTCATTCGGCCCAATTGGGTTTGCCGGTCCCAGGTTTAATGAGCGTATTATCTTACTTTGAAGCTTACCGGAGTTGTTGGCTGCCAGCAAATTTAATTCAGGCCCAGCGAGATTATTTTGGAGCTCATACATATCAAAGGGTAGATCTGCCGGGAATTTTTCATACTGATTGGCAATAAATTTTTTTCAATTTTGCAGCATTTTTAGGGGCGCAAGCAAAATGATCATTGTTGAAAAAAACATAGATTTTCTTAGCGCCCTTCTTTTTCAAACCATCAAGGATATCAGTAATTTTATTTAACTGCCGCCGGTCATAATCATATGCATACATTTTAGTGTGTCCATGAAGACGCAGGTAGGCAATGTCACTGGTAACCCAATCATAAATTCTTAGGTGGGGTGAATCTATGTTGCAAGCAATGCAATTGAATTTTTTTAAAATTGAATAAGTCTCGGGATTGAACCATTGGGCATTTCTAAATTCAACGACTAATTGTGAAGGGTCAGAGAAAGCTGCAAGAGTGCTAATTAACAGTTCTTTATTATAACCTATTTTTGGTGGTAATTGTAATAGGAACAACCCCAATTTTTCTTTTAATCCGTGTGCGCTTTGTTGAGCTTTTTGAATCGATTCTTCAACATCAACTAATTTTTTGATATGTGAGATAAATCTAGAAATTTTTACTACAAAATGAAAATTATCAGGAGTGCGCTTATACCAGCTCTCGTAAGTTTTTTGCGGAAAAGAGCGATAAAAGGTCGCATTTAATTCAACTGTATTGAACTGACTAGCATAATATTCCAACCATTTACTTTTCGGTAGTTCTTTTGGATAAAAGGCCCCAGCCCAATCTTCATAAGTCCAACCAGAAGTACCGATGAAGCAATTCGCGTTTTGTGTGAATTGCTTCATCTTCCGGGTTGGTATCACGGGTCCTGGCGAAGCCAGAACACTTGAATGAAGGGAAAGGTCGCTCCGCCGCCGCTTCCTTGGGAGGCGGCTTGTTATTCC
>JAFEDN010000173.1 GCA_018241585.1 Pseudomonadota bacterium
CATCAATCCTGCCACTTCGTGTACCCCTTCAACCATACGAGATTCTTCTTTAATTTCGTTTAAGCGAACTTCACTGGGTGGCAGAATGTCTTCAAGTTTCTTCCGACGTGGACGACCTTTTTGGTTTTTGACAAGAGCGGTCATTTTAGTATGAGAAGTAGAGAATAATGATTGCGTAACAGCTTGGCTGTATCATGAAGGGCTTAGCCGAAACTGACGTTTTTTAATTATTTGATTTACAATAAAAATAAAAAATAGGGACTGGTCTGGAACTACTTTTTTATGGAACTACTTTTTTCGCTAAAAGTATTAAGTTATACTTCAAAAAAATCACAAGGAGTTAAAACAGATGACTTTCTACTACCCATCGACGCGTGGAATTGAATTCCTAAATACAGTAACAAAATTTAAATGGTGTACAGTCCATCCTTCGCAATTAAATTCAAATATGTGCGTTGCCACTGTTGTACCGCCATGGGCTCATAATGAAAATTATTGTGCTTTAAATTCATTTTCCTACGCTCCTGAAAGCAAACGTTTTATTCATCAACCAAGTACTTTTAATAAATCTTTAGTTAAGAGCGGTAAAATAATTAAATTTCTGCCGGCTGTCAGATATGATTTGAAAGGAATGACAGTTAATTTACCTACATATATACAGTATTTAGGAAATAATATCATACAGATTGAGGGGTCCGTTGCTTTAAGATGGCAGTTTTCTCTTAAGACAGATAAACGGAATTAATTTGATGCTCTCTAATTTAGACCAAATTAGTGTTAATTTTCAAAAATTAGGTAAATTAACTATAACCCCTATTCATCAACCTCTAACCCACACTTGGTCTAAAACAGCGACTGTGGTAGCTGGCGGCATATTGTGTGCGGCTATTATTTTTATAATTCCAACCGGAGGTGCTAGTTTTGTTGGAGCGGCAGTTGCGGGGCTAGGAATGAGTTTATGAAAATTCAAAACGTCAACTATTATAAAAAAACGGATTTAATTTTAAAAATTCTAGCAGCAGCTAATCTACTGTTACTGCCTTTACTTATTTGGTCAGTTTGGCAATGGATTAGTATGGCCTTTTATGGGAAAGCTTATTCTTTTTTAATTACACTTCTAACTCAGGGCGTTGGAGTTGAAGCTTTAATACTTTGTCTAACCGCTTGGGCTTTTCTGAATCATTGGAGATGGTTCTTATTTTTATATATCCCGTATTCGATTTATATGCTCCCATTATTAATACCCGCTATTTTAGATTATCACCGTTATTCACAATTTAATTCTGCATTTTATTTTCCCTCTAAATTATACACTTGGCTTCATACTGGATTAATACTGGCAATTTGCTTAACCTGTTTATTATTTCTATTTGAAATTTATCGTTTTAAAAAAACTTCTTCTCGCTAATCAAAGTGCCAGAACAGGCTATTTTATTTATTTTTATTAAAAAAACAACAACTTAAATAATTAACCTGTCTGGGTCACAGGTGGCTAGCTTGTTTTCAATTCTTGTCATGATTGTTTTTAAAAATAACTCTTGATTCATCTTCTTTAAATATCGATTCAGAGTTCTACTCAAACTATCAGGTCTCATATTAAAAACTAAGGCAATATCTTTCAGATAATATTTAGCATGATAATGACCGTAATAAGCGACTAAAACTTTCGCCGATATTACCAGCTCACGTTGCGATTCAGATTTCAACATGTCTATGCAAATATTTAAGTGATCACAAACAATTATGGCAATTTTTCGCAGAGGAAAATTTTCCAACGCCAGTATAATGGAATTTGATGATTTTTTATTAATGCTATTTTTAATAATAATCTCATTATTCTCATCTATTTCAAAAAAACTAGGCTGAGCATATTTATGTTCCCGGTCTCGAATAAAATTATCATAATGATCACCTTCAGCATCAACATGATTTTTTAAAAGTTCTTCTATATGACTTGTTTTCAATCAGGAAATTTTTTTAATTTGGCGTAACTCAAATGACTACTCCAAGGGTATTCATCTAAACTTTGACACATTTGTGCTTTGAGTGGATTGGGGGGGATATAATGACAAAGCTCTAAAAAATAGACATCATCACAGATCATTTTAGCCTGAAAACGATCTTGAAATAATCGGCCTATTTTATTGAAACGGGAATTATGCGTTTTTACATAAGTGGAACTAGTTTTTTGGGAAATAATATTGCAACAACTTGCGGCTTTCTAAATGTGCTTGTTGTTGGTTGGTGAGCTTGATTAAATCAGTTAAATGTTGAGTAAATAAGTCAATGACTTCCGGCAAAGCTGGAGTCACGCTTTGTTCACCACGCATTTGCTGTAGTAAATGATGAAACAGCCATGGTCGGCCTGTACCAGCGCGCGAAATCATCACCCCAGCACAACCGGTTTGCAACATATTTTGTAAACTGTTGAGGTCACAAACATCACCATTACCAATAACCGGAATGTTTACTGCTTCGACTAATTCTCGGATTTGGTCAAGATGGCAAGGGCTATCATAATTTTCATTCCAATGACGGCCGTGCACAATCAAAGCATCGGCTCCTGCTTCTGCAGCCAACTGACCCACTGCTAAATGATATCGCTCCTGGCTAGCACCATCGACTCTAATTTTTACAGTCACTGGGACATTGGTAGATGATTTCATCGCTGCTACTAATCGAGCAATTTGAGTAGGCTGCGCTAACAAATACGAACCACAATGTTTTTTCCGGATTTTAGACTTGGGGCAACCACAATTTAAATCAATAAGGTCTGCTCCAGCGTCAGTAACAATTTTCACCGCTTCACTTAATATTACTGGGCAATTGCCGGATAATTGATAACAAAGCTGTTCTTCTACTGGGTCACGCCATAAATATCTCATGCTTCGATGGCGATTATAGACTAAATCATAAGCTGAAATCATTTCGGTCACGCAATAAGCCGGTGCGGCATAACGATAGAATAACTTTCTAAAAGGCGCACAGCTATATCCAGCTAATGGACCTTGAATCAAGTTATGCCGAAAGTGCTTTGAGCCGATAATTAAATCACGAATAATCATAACCACTCTTTTTATTTATGTTGACGCCATCATCCAAACATAATATCTTGCACCGATAATTTTTTAGTTTCCATATAAAAGGGTAAGTAATATTATGAATAATTTTATTAAAATAACAGAGGATTCCAAACTTCGGCAAAAATTATCAGAAAAATTTCAACAAAAAATCTCACTTATTAACCAACCGATCTATATCCGAGAAATTGCCGTTTTCTGTAAGCATTCAAACTCAACAAAATCTTTACTATTTGGAGAAGCTCAGCTTTCCTCTTATTGTTATAATAAAACGCCTGAAGAAAAAAGATTAGTAGATTATATCGATTTATTGGCTAATATTGCAAATAATGTACATCAGCATTTCAATTATGCGCAGAATGGACTTAGACAGTATCAAATAAAAAAAGAAAGACTAAACGATATCACCCGCATTTCCACTCATGAATTTGCTCTTTATACCTCTAAACCTTTTACCTTTAAAAAGTTTAACAATTTGGTCAAAGAAATAGAAAAATCAGCCAAACTTTATTGTGAAAATGTACATATGCTTTTAAGCTCATTTGCAGTAGTTAATAAAGCAAAACAAGTCCTTAATACTTGTTTATATGTTGAATGCGGTAAAATTCCGATTATCCATTCTTTTACTAAAGTAAGACCAAGCCATATAGATTTTCAATATAAAAATACTGATCATTTCGATCAAACGAATGAATCTAAAGAATTTACCGCCATTCCAAAAACCGAAAATATTGTTTCTCATGATAGTGTCTTTGAATTTACGACCTTAGGCGGAGCGCGTTGCATTCAATGTGTAGATATTTGTTTGGATTATATCCTAAAACATTCTAAACAAATTTCAACTAAAGTTATCAACGCCCCTGGGCTTAGTCCAACAGCGATTTTACCTTTGCAAATGAATCATTTAGTTACTTCTAACACTCTGGGCAGACTCCATTGGAGAGGTAGAATTTCCGACTGTATATTTGTGGTGGACCCTCGCCTTACATCGATTGCTACCCCCCGCCCTCTTAAACCTGAACGAACCAATTTTCTATTGAATATCAAATTTCCTGCAGGATATAACAA
>JAFEDN010000174.1 GCA_018241585.1 Pseudomonadota bacterium
ATACATCCTTAGCCTCATCATAATACTGTTCTGATTCCCTTTCTTCAAAAAGCCCTTCATTATATAGCTTCAGGAAAAACGCCTGCGACGTTTCATGATGCACTTTGTTAGAAGTGCGGGAATATATATCGAAAGAAATGCCCATATCGGCAAAGCTTTCTTTTATTATTGCATTGTATTTATCCACTACCTGTTGCGGGGTAATATTTTCCCTCATTGCCCTTATGGTAATGGGCACCCCATGCTCATCGCTTCCGCAAACAAACTTTACATCTCTTTTCTGTGCGCGCAGGTAACGTACGTATATATCTGCAGGCAGGTAGCAACCAGCCAGGTGGCCTATATGAACAGGGCCATTGGCATAGGGTAGCGCTGCAGTAACCAGGTAACGTTTAAAATCCATTCTAAAATATGTGTGTTTGAGGCTGCAAAGATACAATAATGCGCTAATGTCGAAGGCCTTATCAAAGCAGTAATATTAACAATATGCTAATGTGTTGGCGCTACAATGTAAGCCAAACAGATTGTCTCTTTCTGTCCGTATTATATTCTTTTGGGCCCAACGCCATTGCAGCTATTTAGCACTCACGGCGTTGGCACCATTCATCGTTCGAATTGCATTCTCTACATTCAATCATACGACACGATATAAATAATGCTAAGTTGTAATTCTGTTAGTTATTAAATTTGATTTATAGTACCATTACGTGAAAAATACCCTTGATCTTAAAATACACTTCAGTTAAGTTGCAGTTCCCCAAGTGTTGAATTTTATTATTGGTACTGATGATATCGTATGCGTATTATAGATTTTAAATTATAACAAGTCAAAATTATATTGACTTTATAAAAAATAACCAATTAATTGTAATGAATATATTTTCTTCCATTTACGCTCCAGTTATTCCAATACTGTCAGTGATATTGGGTTGGACTTTATCCCAAGTAACTTTTTGGACTAAAGGAATAAGGGCAAATAGACGCACAAGAAAGAAGGTGTTGTTTTATATGCTAGATCTCTATAATTCAATGTGTCACTTAAATTTTGACTATGAGAAATTTGCCCAGCATGCGAATATGGCATTTGGAACTGAAATAAAAGAGGTATTTGCAGTTGAAACTGTAGATAGCTCAGTCATTTCACCAGATGAGGCAAGAAGTAATTTAAAACCGTTTTTACATGACCATATTAAAACAAGGATAGATAATATAGCTATTAAATTTGAAGAGGCTGTTTCAAGTCTGTCGTTAGTGAATCCAATACAGGCATTCAAACTTTCGGGCAGAACCGATTTTTTAAGTTACGCTGACAATGTTATTAAATTAATGGAGGAGAAGGAGATAACAGCTGACGAGGAGCAACTAAAAAAGTTTGCTTTAGATACGATCTTTAAACAGTTACGTAAAAGCAATGAAGAAACGTGTCAATTTTTAAAGAAGAATATTCGCATTTTGGCATTTCAAGTTAGTGTCATTTGTTGGCTAAATACTAGCCGTATGTTAAAACGATACGGCAATGCTTCCACTGAGGCTTGGAATCAGCTAGACAATTATTTCAAAGAGTCGGCGAGTCTTGTGATAAAACAGGCATTAGAACATATTGATCAATCAAATAACGATAGATAAATTAATTGTTATGATTGTAGATTTTAACTCGATACAAGAATTTTATTCAATAGTGGAAAAAGGTGAATATGACCCTTTAAGAATTTCCCAAATAACAACGCGACTAAGATATCTATTCGAAAGTGTGGAGGATGCAGAAGAAAAAGAAAAATTAAGATGGGAATGCATTTTTTTTGATTTTGTAATTACGGAAGGTCTTGTTAAGCCTAAATACACGAATGTTAAGCCTAATGGTGAGATTTGGGAGTATCCATCATTTAATGATTTAACATTGGAAGGATATGCCTATTTAATAGATCGAAGTAATAAAGTTAAAAATGAATTGCTGATCATCCAATACAACCAAATCCTTTGGCGAAGTCCGTCTAGACATAAAAACCAAAAACAAGCAAAGAAAATAATTGATGCAAGTTTTGAGTACGTTAAAAGAAACTACCCTATTAAGGACAATCAAAATAGCCGACAATTATTTGGGATAATTAAAAATGGACTTTCATTAGCTAAAGAAATAAATTACAAGCTCAATAGTTATTTAGAATTTATCCATAATCTATTATATAATGTACGACAATTGATATACGAAGACAAGTATGTATTAGTTTCAATCTTGTCAGATTTAGCATTGCTGAAAAAAGCAGAATACAACAGCATTAGTGAATTATTATCAAAAATTTCAGCGAATGCAAAAAGAAAAAATAATTTACTCTATGTTAAATATTGTAATGAATTAGGTCTTTCTATAGCTCAGAAATTCTCCCTTGACAATAAAATATGGTTAAGAAGACTTGGAAATTTTTATGTGAAGAGTGCAGAAGATAGAATGAATGATGAAACAAAAATTATTCCGCTTGATTTTTATAAAAAGGCAATTGGTTATTACAAGCAAGCCGGAGCAAAACAAGCAGTTAAGAAAACTGAAGAGAAGTACAATAAGCTTAAGAAGCATTTAAATCTTAAGAGTGTACCAATCCAAATGGATGATGATAGTGCGAGAGAACAGGTAAACACAATAAAAACAATCGCTGATAAATTACTAGAAAATTCAAGTGTTTTTATATTCGGATATCTTTCGCACGGTTTAATAATATTTCCAGATAAAAAAACATTAGATGCAGTAACCTCAGATTCTGGGAGCGCGTTTCTAGACATGGTTGTTACTGTGAAGTTCGACATAAACAACAATATCATAGGACAGGCTGGGAAATCTGCAAAAAAGGAAAGATTTAATGAACTCTATTCGCTTTTTTTTCAAAATCATACGATTCCTATACTTCACCACATATTCGTAAATGGATATCTTAAAGGCAGTATTAACTATGATAGTATACTTGATTATTTGGGAACCAAAACATGGTTTAGAATTTACTTTCAAGAGTCTAAAAAGCATGCAGATGAAAAATATAGTTGGTTAAATTTGCTTTGGCCTTCTTTAAACGAGTTTTTTGCACAACTTGAAGCTGCTCTTAAATCGCCAAATTCATACAGCAATTTTATTTTACCAATAGATTCTCTTGTATTAAAATTTGAAGGAGCTTTAAGGGACTTTGCCTCTCTACTCGGTATAAGTACAACTATTTCTGGCAAAAAAAACGTTTTACGAGAGAAATATATTGAGGAAATATTGGCTGATAAAAATATTAAGGATTATTTTAATGAAGATGATGTTCTTTTTTTCAATTATTTATTTGTTTCTAAAGATGGATTTAATTTAAGAAATAATATAGCACACGCTTTTTTTAAATTTTATAACTATAGCCCTGCATATATGTATCTGCTTATTTGTGCCTTTCTAAGACTGGGTAAGTATAATATTAAACCTAAAAATGATCACTAATATGGAATTTGAAAGTATTATACAGATATCGGCTTATCTTTTTGTAGGTTATTTAGGCGGATTTTTAACAAGCTATTTTAAGGAAAAAGGTAAAAATCAAGCTCTTCTTAGTGACGTAAAAAAGTTAACGGAAGAAAAGGAAAAAGTGACAGCAGCCTATCAATTAGACATTGCAAAACGAAAATATCAATATGAAACAAAAAAGGAACAATTTTTGAAATATTACCATCTTTTAGATGAATATAATGGGCTGAATAATAAAAAATTTCAAGAACACATGATGCCTGCTATTTCCAAATTTCATAAAGATTATATTGAAGCTGGTTCTGACCAGAGAAAAAAAATACATGCTTCAACATATTTTGCGAATGTAACTCAAACCTTAATGAATGAATATTATAGTGATTATACCAAATTCAAACATGAAACTTCCGCTTTGCGATTAATTGCAGGAGCCAAAGTTTTATCGATATTAACAGATATCGATTATCATTCTAAAATTTCATTAGATAAGTCTACGGCTTATATGAAGCAATTTTCTACCTACGTAGCTTCTGGGAACACAGATAAGCTAAATGAAATGAAGATTGACTTACAAGTTCTCGGAGATTTGCTTCTTAAAAAGAAAGAGC
>JAFEDN010000175.1 GCA_018241585.1 Pseudomonadota bacterium
AGAGTAGCCTGGTTCTCGGTAGTGTTGCCTTGCTTATTGCTAAATTATTTTGGGCAAGGGGTTTACGTGATCGATCATCCTAATGCCATTGCTAATCCTTTTTTTCTGATCGCGCCTTCCTGGTTTTCCTTGCCGTTACTGATTATTGCCACTGTAGCTACTATTATTGCTTCCCAGGCGGTCATTGCTGCCGCTTTTTCTTTAAGTAAACAAGGAATTTTACTTAATTTATTTCCTCGTTTAGAAGTGATTAGAACTTCTCAAGTGCCAGGACAAGTGTATGTTCCGCGAGTCAATTTAATGTTAGCTGCAGGCTCGCTCTTTTTGGTGATCTTTTTTAAAACTTCATCCGCCTTAGCCGGCGCCTATGGTCTAGCGGTTAATCTGGTTATGATTATCGTTGAAGTATTAATTATGTTAGTAGCAAGATGCTATTGGCAATGGTCTATTTCGAAAATATTTGCGATTTTCAGCTTATTTTTCTTGATTGATTTAATTTTCTTAGCCTCTAATTTAAATAAGTTTTTGTACGGCGGCTGGATTCCATTAATGGTAGCCATAATTGTTTTCATAGTGATGATGACTTGGAACATGGGTATGAACAAGCTACGCACTTGCTACTTCATGAATCGGGCCAATCTCAAACAAACTTTGACGAAATTTAATCATACCAAGTTACATTATTTACCCAATTTTGTAGCAGTGTTTATTACCGACCCGTATGATCAGAGTGGCGGAAACTTTTTAAATTTTTTAAAAGAAATGGAAATTTTACCTGAAATTGGTTTGGTGGTTAGCGTGGTGGTCACGGATTATCCGCGAGTAGATAAGAACGACCGGTATAAACTAGAAAAAATATCTCTGCAAATTTATTCCTTGGAAATTTCCCTGGGATTCATGCAAGAAATGGATATCCCGCAGTTTCTTAAATCGGCAAAAATCTGTGGAGTTTTACCATTTAATTTAAATTTAGAGCAGGTATTATATTTGGTAGAAAATATTGAAATAAAAGTCAGTAAAAAGAAAACCGGTCTTTTAACCTGGCAGAAGAGCTTATTCAAATTTCTGATGCATAATGCGGTAACCGATTTTAAATTTTTTAAGTTGCCTTACCGCAGAACCATAACGATAGGAAGTGTCTGGAGCTTATAATCAAGAATTGATTACCGTGCTGGCAGGGCTAGGCACATTGATATGGGGTAACGGGTTTTCACAGTCAAATCCGGTTTTAGTCATATTGCAGCTAGTGTATGGCCAGACGTTAATTCTAGGACCAATATTGAGGTCGCTGGAAGTGCATTTTAAATACCACGTTCCGGTAGTTGCAAAATAATGTGCTGCCAAGGGGGTAGTAATCACCAGTGCATTTACAGGTGTTAAATAAGAATCCCCATTTATCCAAATACGCCATTTTCCAGTATTCCAGCTTCCTCCGGTTACTTTTTGACCGTTTGGAAGGACCCATTCAAGGTTAAAATACAATTCATTAGGTAATAGGATCGGACATTCAAAAGTAGTTGCTAAACCAACGCTAGGCAGAAAAATAAAATGCGCTGACAATATTACAGTACTTACCCATCTTTTCATAAAGAATTCCCCTTTATAAAAAATATAGCATACAGTTACTGTTCACGAATCCGTTTCTTTCGCTTGGAGATTAAATTATTCAAAATTTCCACTAAAAGAGAAAAACAAACTGCAAAATAAATATATCCTCGGGGTATGTGGTAGTGTAAGCCGTCCGCTATCAACATGACGCCAATCAGCAGCACAAAGCTAAGCGCTAAAATTTTGACAGTGGGGTGTTGGTTGATAAAACGGCTTAATGGCTCACTGGCCAACAGCATAATGAAAATGGCAATAGTGATGGCCGTCGCCATAACCCAATAACGTTGGGTCAGCCCGACCGCGGTTAAAATACTATCTAAAGAGAAAATAATATCAAATAAAGCAATTTGAAAAATAACCCAGGTAAATCCGGATTTTATGTGCTGAATATTTTTTGGGTTTCCGGCAACCTCCATTTCCGTATGAATTTCATGAGTGCCTTTGGCTAATAAGAATAAACCTCCTCCTAAAAGAAAAAGATCATGCCATGAAACTTTAAACCCATAAATAGTGAATAAAGGATGAGTTAACAAAATAATGAAATAAGCCAAGCTTAATAACAGTAGACGAGTTACCCATGCCAGCAGTAATCCGGTCCTTCTGGCTTTTTTTTGTTGATTTGTCGGAAGTCTGCTGCTGATTATGGCAATAAAGACCAGATTGTCGATCCCAAGAACCGCTTCAAGTAAAATCAAGGTTAATAAACTGAAAATAATTTCGATCATTTAAATTTGCCAATATATCAATGTCATTTCATAGACCGCCGAGATTTTGAAAATCGCCAAGGGTTTGCGGTAATCCTTTTCGCGCCATGTTTTGCATAATTGGCCTGTGAACTTAATACGGGAAACCAATTATGCCAATGTTGAGTAAAGTGTTTCCAAGCTTTCTTATCGGTATCAATCCTCAAAAATTCAGCTACGATTTCCATCGTCATGATCTCGCTATCAGAAAATCCGGCTCAAGTCCTCTTTGCCGGAGTTCTTGGGCGTCTATCAAACAATAAATTCTAAATGATAAAATTCTCAAATAACATAGGACTTTCTCTGTATTTTTTCCTGACTTTTAGCGCCGTTTTACGACGGCTTAAAGGGTAAGGTAATAAATAGATTTACAGCATAGCTAACTAATAACCTCTCTTTGTTTAAGATTATATAATATTTTTTTCATATTTTTTGATAGGCATTTGGCTCATTGGTAAAATCTTATTCACTTAACCACAATGGCGCAATAATTTTCTATAATTGATATCACATTGTTTAGGACGTATTGCATATACATAACGAATCCATGCTACTCCATTTCATCCAGGAGTAAGCACTTATTTCTTTTGGGTTGCTCCACAGTATTCTTCAATGACAGACGACATTGTGCTCGTTATTGCGCGATCTACCCAACAACCTATTCGCAATAGCGGTGTGATCTGTGCGCTCAAGGCCCGATTGACCAGATAACCCGCGACACTCAATTCCGGTGCCTCAATGGCTAAAAACATAAAACCCATCGCATGCCACAGTGGTTTCGCCAACGTCTCCAGCAATGGCTCGCGTAACGCTGCCACGGGTACGTAACAATCCATCTGCCACGCCGTAAACCTTGAAGCCACCTGCCGCCCCAACTGAAACGCCGGTTGTTGGATTACCATGCTCAATGCGCTTGTCGCTGCAAGTTGCCCCCCATTGGAACATAATTTGCGCTTCGCGGCGTAATTCCTCGATCGCTTTTTCTGTTAAATACTGGGCTTTTAGACGCTTGATCGCGACAAGTTGATCATTCCATACGCCTTGATAGACCAAACCGTAACTCCCTTCACCTAAAAATCGCCCTAGCCATAAGGCGCTGGCAGGAATGGTAATGTTGATATGAATGCTACCCTGAGAATCCAATTGTGCTAAGGAAGGACTCAGCGGTGACAATAACTTTTAAGCATTCTGGAAAGTAAGGCCGTAATTAACGAACTATCTTGTAATAAGGAATGGGAGGATTGGTTTTTTTGATCGGCAGATGAATTCGTATTCTGGGAAGGCAATTTCATAATCGATGCTCCTGCAATTATTGTTCATCATTATTTGTTCCACGCGCATGGGACCAGTTCATTTAATCTTAAGCCTTTGGCGGGTAATGGCATTCAATGTTATGTTTTGCACAGTAATTTTGATGATACTCTTCCGCTCGATAAAAAATGGCAGCGGGCAGGATTTGGGTCACAATCGGTGAAGCATATTTTTTTGAATTTTCTAACGCTAACTTGCTTTCTTCGGCAATGAGTTTTTGCTGAGCATTATGATAAAAAATGGCCGATCGGTATTGCGTGCCTGTGTCAGGTCCTTGTCGGTTGAGAGTAGTTGGGTCATGATTGTTCCAAAAAATTTCTAATAATTTTTCGTAAGAAATAACTGCTGGATCAAAAACAATTTCAATAGCTTCTGCATGACCGGTTGTATCAGTGCAAACCTGTTGGTA
>JAFEDN010000176.1 GCA_018241585.1 Pseudomonadota bacterium
GAATTTTAAAATCTATATTACACGAATTAATTGTCAGGAATGACGCTCTTTGTCGGAAGTGCCCATATTTATAGAGGTCCCGCGATCAAGTCGCGGGATGACATGACGGGTTAAAATGAATATGGATACGCATTGAGTGACCCTTCATATTTCCAAAATTGAGATAGCTCTCAGGTAAGAATTGTATCCAGACCCTAGTTTTTATTTATAAAAATATTCTTACGAACAACAATCTGCTCTCGCTCAGGTCCTGTAGATAGCATAATAATAGGGATATCAATTAGCTGTTCAATTCGAGCAATGTATTCTTTTGCCGTCTTGGGTAATTGATCGTATTGAGTTAAACCAAATGTGCTGGTTTTCCAACCCGGCAGAGTTTCATAAACGGGTTCGCAGGCAGCTAAAATTTGTGGATCACTCGGTGGAATATCGTACAAACGGTCTTGATAGCGGTACTGAGTGCAAACTCGAATACTATCTATTTCATCTAAAATATCAAGTTTAGTCATGACCAAACCCGAAAGACTATTGGCTAAAACCACCTGACGCATTAATACCGCATCGAACCAGCCGCAACGCCTGGGGCGGCCGGTATTAGCACCAAATTCATTGCCTCTTTTGGCGATCAATTTACCGATTTCATCCTTCAATTCAGTTGGAAAAGGCCCCGCTCCAACACGAGTCACATAAGCTTTGGCGATCCCAATAATCTCATCTAAATAACGCGGACCAAAGCCGGTGCCAGTAGAAGCAGCACCCGCTGTGGTATTGGAAGAAGTTACATAAGGATAAGTCCCTAAATCAATGTCGAGCATCACACCTTGGGCGCCTTCAAAAATCAGGTTCTCGCCTCGGCGATGATAATGGAACAATAATTGGTGAATATCATCGACCATCGGCGCAATTTTTGGCGCCAAAGCCAACAGTTCATCTAAAACTTTTTTAACGTCAATTTCTGGCTGATGGTAATAATTTTTCAAAATGAAATTTAAATAATCTGCCAAATGGCTGAGTTTTTCAGTCAACTGCTGGGGATTTAATAAATCACAAACTCTTAGACCGCGGCGGGCAGCTTTATCTTCGTAAGCCGGACCAATTCCTCGGCGGGTAGTGCCAATTGCCAATGGGCTGGATTCTCTAGCATTATCTAAAGCGACATGATAGGGCAACAGCAAACTGCAAGCGGAACTGATTTTTAAACGCTCTGTAACTGGAATGCCATGCCCTATTAATTCTTCAATTTCGCTCCAAAAAGCCTGCGGAGAAAACACTACTCCATTGCCAATTAAACATTGCACATTTTCATGCATAATACCCGAAGGTACTAATCGTAAAACTATTTTCTTTCCTTCTGGAGTATACAAGGTATGACCGGCATTATGGCCGCCTTGAAAACGGATTACCGCGGCTGCATAGCGAGTTAGCAAGTCAACTATTTTACCTTTACCTTCATCTCCCCATTGAGTTCCTAATACCACTATATTTTTAGCCATGTTTTTCTACGCTTAAATTTGCTTGTTGAAAATATTTAAAATAAGGACTATCTGGTTTTAAAACCATAATGGCACGGTTATTGCTAAATACTTCCCGGTAAGATTCTAAACTGCGATAAAGTGCGTAGAACTCTGGGTCTTGTTTATAAGCAGTAGTATATATATTGGCGGCTTCTTCATCACCCTTGGCTCGCAATTGCGCCGCAGTTAAGTTAGCGTCAGCAATAATTTTAACGGCGGTGGCGTCGGCTTCGGCTCGAATTCGTTCCGCCTCGGCGACCCCGCTGGAGCGATAGCCGGTGGCGTCTTGTTCACGTTTGGTGCTCATGCTTTTAAATACCGAATCCTGGACATCCGGCATTAAATCGATACTTTTAATTCGGACATCGACAATTTCTAATCCCAACCCTTGAGCTACTGTGTTAGCCGACTCTTTTAAAAAACCCATAATATCTGAACGTTGATCGGCAACCACTTCCTGGAGGTTCCTTTTACCAAACTGGGCCCGCAAAACTTCATTGATTTTTTGAGTCAGCAATTGCTTAGCATTTTCTGAATAACCGCCGGTTCGGGTGTAATAAAGAGCCAAGTCTTTAATTCGCCATTTAGCATAGTAGTCTACATATAAATATTTTTGCTCCTGGGTCAAAATACGGGGAGATTTATCTTCTAAGTCCTGCAACAGAGTGTCATATTTACGTATATTGACAATAAAAGGCGTTTTGAAATGTAGACCAGGACCATAAGTTTTCGGCTCACCTTTAGCGTTTTTTTCGATGCTGCCTAATCGCAAAGCCATAGCAGTTTGGCCTTGATACACTGTAAAAAAAGAAGAAAATATCAAAATTACGGCTATTAGGACGGCAATTAATCCGCCGATCATCTTAGGACTCATCGGGCATCTCCATCCTCTATGGGGTAACTGGGGCGTGGATCGCTAGTAGTGGCTAAGTTTTCAGAAACCGAAGCAGGTGCAACCGTAGGAGCGATTTCAACTTTTGTATTTTTAATAGCGTCTGCTTGCATTAATTGATTTAAAGGCAGATAGATCACATTATTGCCGCCGCCATCTACTAAAATATTTTTGGTATTTTTTAAAACGTCGGTCAACGTATCCAAATATAAACGTTCCCTGGTAACCAAAGGCGCTTGCTGGTATGGTTTTAATAAAGCTAAATAACGTGCTGTTTCACCGGTTGCTTGAGCCACGACCGAATAACGATAAGCATCTGCTTCTTGAGAGATCCGGGCTGCTTCCCCTTGTGCGGTCAATACTCGTTTTTTGGCGTACGCTTCGGCTTGGTTGATATAGCGTTTTTCATCCTCGGTCGCCTTGATCACATCATCGAAAGCAGCCGTCACGGCTTCAGGAGGCCGAGAAGACTGTAAAGTGACTTCCCGGACTTCAATACCACTATGGTAGTCAGATAAAGTCTGCTGAAGCAAAGTCTGAACCCTTTGAGCTAATTCTTCGCGTCCATTAGTAAGAATCGGGTCTAAATTCATTTGGCCCACTACTTGCCTTAAAGAGCTGGAAGCGGCTTGCTGGAGGGTATTAATGGGGGCAACTACGCTAAAAAGAAAATTTTTCAAATCGGCAATTCGATACTGTACTTGAATTTTAACCGAAACAATGTTGCCATCTTGGGTCAACATGTCGGCTTCATACGGAAAGCTATCGACTCGTTGAATGTTTACAGTGTAGTGTCTTTCAAATAAAGCAGGAATCCAATGAGGCCCAGGACCTACCGTATGCTCATACTTTCCAAACCGTAAAATGACCGCTTGTTCTGCTGGAGAAACCACAAAAATGCCACATAGTAGCCAAAGGGCTAGAACACCGAGTATAGCAAAACCAATGAAGCGGCCTGTGATTAAAGACAGCTCACCGACAGGCTCATGGGTGCTGGAAGAAGGATTTTGGAATTTTCCAAAAAGTTTTTTAAATAAATGTGCCAAATCCGGCGGACCCTCTTCACGACTGGTGCGCCAAGGGTCTTGTGGATTATTTCGGGGTGCACCGGTTGGCATGATATTGCTCCTGAAATTAGTCTTTTTACGCGTCTTTATTCTATCTAATTAAAAATTTTTAAGCAAATATTCAACCGGTCAACAAGGGCTCCCGTATTAAAATTCAAACCACCAACTTTAATGCGCTAAGACTGACCGCCGGAAATAGCCTTTAGGATTGCCGATCAAAGTAATTACAGGCAGTAAGACAATCAAGAAAGCTCATAAGTTTATCCAGTATGACCTATTGTAAGCGTTTTTATATAGCTCTACAGCAACCTCTTTTTTAAATTAAATGTTTTTCAGATTTTCTGATAAGCATTAGCATCCATGGCGCCCACGGAAAAAGAACCCTCATTAGCTGAATAAAAGTAAGTAATTATATTAAAGAAAGGGATAATTTCATTTGTTTTCCCTTCCCGCTCTCCACTTGGCCGGAGTAGCATAGAACTTAAAATCGATAAGAAAAACAGCACTGCCAAGACTGATCATTCACCTACCCACAATGGAA
>JAFEDN010000177.1 GCA_018241585.1 Pseudomonadota bacterium
AAAGGCGCAAACCAATGATTACCTGTTCGGCCAGCGCCATACTGAAAAAATCATCGCTAAAGAGGTTGGTGAACAGCTTTGGTCTGCCGAGGACGCCGATCTCTTTGCAGGAATAGCTTTATTTTTACCAAGCCTACTCACTGCTGAGGAACAGGCTCTGTGGCAGGTAATTACCGACATCCCTTATTTCTGGAATCATTTTGAGATCCACATCGAGAACCCAATAGGCCAAGTCGTGGATAAAGAATGGTGGCCGCTGGTGGATTACCGGGGTTTAAACCGGGAACGGCTGCGTGAGCATTGGCCTTTATGCCAAGCGATTTTAGACGGCGAAAAACCAATACAAAATTTAAAGGAATTAAAGTTGCCATCCGGCAAGCCGGTTGAAAAACCGGATTATTATCCCTCTATCAAAAAAGTAAGGAGCAACAATGAAATTTAAAACATTAACCCGTACCAACATACGGAATGTGGGACAACATGAAAAATTACAAGAAAACGGCATCAAATTTGATCGATTAGCCAATGGAGACGGAAGATACCGAATCAACATCATGGTGGATGGTCAACGGATACATCGACTTGTCGGTAAAGAATCAGACGGGACTACACGTTTACATGCCGAGAAGATTTTAGCGAAATTACGCAACGAGGCTCAGGAAGCCCGCTTAAATTTGCCTAAAGGTCGCAAACCCACTCTCAGATTCAAGGAGGCCGCAGAAAAATATCTGGAAACACAAATTTCGACTGACGCCAAAAATTTAAAATCCAAGATTTATCAACTTCAGCTACATTTAATTCCTTTTCTCAGCAACAAACCATTAGACAAAATAGATGATCTGGATGTGGAATATTACAAAAAAAAACGTCTGAATCAAGGTGTATGCGAAGGCACGATCAATCGAGAATTGTCGGTGTTATCGCATCTTTTTACCAAAGCCGTAGAATGGAAATGGTTGAACAATAAACCAGCGGCAATTAAAAAGTATAAAGAAAATTCAAACCGTATCACCTACTTAACCGTTGAACAGATTGACAGATTGTTAACTGCTGCGAAACAAGATGAAAATAAATATATTTATCCTTTCATCATCATCGGCTTAGAAACTGCTATGAGACTGACGGAAATTTTATCCATCCGGCTGGAAGATATTGATCTGGTTCTTCGAAGAATATTTATTCCCAAGGCTAAAGCTGGAAAGAGACCCCAGCCAATGACGGCTCATTTAGCCGATGTACTGACTCCTTATGTGCAAAATGCTCAACCCAATCAGATTTGGCTATTTCCATCGGAAAAATCGCAAAAAACCGGACATTGTGTAAATATCGTCAAACCTTTTCGCCGGGTGGTTGCTGCCGCCGGATTGAATCTGAAGGAAGTGGTGCGCCATACTTTAAGACATACGGCCATTACCCACTTGGTACAGGTCGGCGTGGATTTGCCCACAATAAAAAGAATTTCAGGACATAAAACACTGCAAATGGTCGAACGTTATAGCCACCAGAATGGAACACATATTCAAGCAGCAATGGACAAATTAGATCAACGCTATCGCCCTAACAATGATACCAATACCTGATTAGAATCTTTAAAAACCTGTAGAAACGATCAGTTTCAGTAGATGACTATGATTTTTAGCATAATCCATTGAAGACGAATTATCATGAATTATTTGATTCTTTTCCTAATAACTGACAAAAATCAATAATATTCGAAAAATACTGACTTTCGAGTATCTCATTTGACACCCCATTGACATGGATTAATACGGGACGCTTTGAAATATGTCGGGGGGCTTTTAATCGCCTCAGTTTTTGCTGCATCTCGGCAATGATGGAAGCCTGCACTAACTGCCTTGAAAATTTAATCTCGCATACAAACAGATTGTCATACCGGGTTTGAATGAGATAATCGATCTGACATCCTTCCTGCCGCAATGTTTTACGTTGAAAAAATGGGTTATCATAAACAATTTCTTCCGGTTTTATACCCAACACACTCTGAATTTTTTGTCGGTTGTTTAAAACTAGATTTTCAAACTGTAAGCCCATGATAATTTCCCATTGAGGTAATAATGTTAATGACACCTGACTCAATCCATTGCGTAAAATTTTTTCTTTATTGGGTAAAATATATTTAAGATAAAATCGTAGATAATTATCACTGATACGAAAGTGACTGAGTTTAGAAGATTTTCCATTTTTCAAATGCCAAGTGTAATCACGCCGAAGGAAACCTGACGTCACTAAATCTTCTAAGTAATCACCAATTACTCCACTTTTATCGACACCTAATTTTTCATAAATCTCTTCATATTCAAAAAAACCATTCGTAATACATTGCACAATCTCTTTATAAATAGGGCTTCTTTGTCCAAAGACATCAGAAAAAATCTGATCAAATTCATTAAATAAAAGCCCGGATTTTTCAAAACACAATTGACGTATATTTTCTTCCGCAGGCAATTGAGGTTTTATTTCTTCTAAATACTTAGGAACACCACCAGTTACCGCCAGTATCTTAAATTTTTCATAAGCAGAAATTTCTTCACCCCACTTTAACCAAAACCGATTACAATCAAAAAGCGGTAATTCTTCTAAATCTAGTTTTAAAGAGATGCGACCTAAAAACCCTGTATTATTAAGAATATTTTTCTCAATCCAGGAAGATACGGATCCGCACAAAACCATAACCAGATGAGGATTTTTTTTAAACTCCAGATCCCATGCATTTTTAAGTTTCCCAAGAAAATCGGGATCTTTAGATCCCATCCATGATATCTCATCCAACAAAATAAGGGTTTTTCCCCGGCGTGTGCGCTTCCCTAACCGCAAAAAAAGATCGTTCCAATCATTATCTTTAAAAGCAGGCTCTCCCAGTGATTTTCCGAGTTGCCATCCAAATTCATGCAATTGATCCTGGATAGTGGTTTTTTCTGTTGGTGGAATACCCGAAAAAATATGAACGTGAGTGAATTGCTTACTGAATTCTTCAATTAAACGACTTTTGCCAATCCGTCGCCTTCCTCTTAGCACAATTAGGCTCGCTGAAGATTTCTGAAGTAAAGACTGTAACTGCTTGAGTTCTTTTTTTCTTCCAATAAAGGGGGAAGTTGTGATTATTGTCATAATACGATTCCTGAATGAAGCTTTTCACTACACACGAAAAAGTCAATTTGGTGAAAACAAGATAAGGTAACATGATTTTCACTAAATACGCAAATGATTTTTTAGTGAAAAGATTAAAGAAGAAGGTGCAAGTAATAATTTACCTATAAACAACTATAAACTTCTTGGATTATCCTTTAATTTCTCGGCATGGCTACCCCCAGATTACACCCAGCCTGACCAGCCTAAACAAATTTATTGATATAAGTTTTTGATTTTATTTAATATTTATTTTTTAATACAGCGCCAGAGAAACGGATTACGAATCAGTTGCTCTACCAACTGAGCTACATCGGCAAAATCTTGCACGGGCTAAAATTACGGTATTGCCCGCATAAATATGGTTAAGTTAGCTTATCAATCAACAAAGCTCAACTGTTTATGGAAACTTATGCCAAAATTTAACCGTTTATACTCTTCAGGGTTTACCTTGATAGAATTGATGATAGTCATAGCTATCATCGCCATCTTGGTGGCTATCGCCTTTCCATCCTATCAAAATTATACCCGACGCGCTCATTATACTGAAGTTGTTAATGCCGCGGCGCCTTATAAAGTTGGGGTCGAAGAGTGTTACCAAACGTCCGGCGATCTGGAAAGCTGCCAAGCAGGAGGAAATGGGGTCCCGGATGCTATTGCCAGCAACCAGGGAGCCGGATTAATTGATAGCATCAGCGTTACTGGCGCAGGCATCATCACCATTGTACCCCGCACTCAATATGGTATTAAACCTGAAGATACTTACATATTAACACCAACTATCGACAATAATGTGCTGATTTGGAACAGCAGCGGCGGCGGAGT